>DASUJJ010000221.1:0-8010 GCA_036279335.1 Dyella sp. | reverse complement strand
TGGCGAAGGATCCGCATCCGCCCGAACCGCCGTCGCTGCAGACGTGCATGGCCGCATGGCGCAGCGAGGGGCCGCTGCCCTACGGCTGCCCGGTGGACACGCCGGCGCGCGCGGTCGACGAGGAAGTGCGCCAGTGCATCGCGCTGTTCCGCGCCGGCAAGCGCCTGCCGACGTGGTGCCCGGCCGACACGGCGCAGCGTGCGCAGGCGAAGAGCGACGCATCGCCGGGCGACGCGCCATCGAGCAGCGCGCCGTCGAAAGCGAGCTCGACAAACGGAGGCCCATCGAACGGTGGGCCGTCGAGTAGCGCGCCATGGCGCAGCGCGCCCTGACGTAGCGCCGCGCGGCGTTGCGCAACAGTCCGCACCGCTACACTCACCGCCATGCCGCTGCCGCCCTCGGACCGTCCGGTCCGCCGCCCCGTCGTGATGCTGGAATCGCCCCGCGAGGCGGCCGAGCGGGCGCGCGTCTATCGCCGTGGCACGCGGCAGAATCCGCGCGATCGCTGGCTGCGCGCGGTGGCGCTGATCGGCAGCCTGCTGCTGCATCTGGCCGTGCTGGTCGGCGCCGTGCTGGGCCCTGTGTACGTGCCGCCCCCGCCGCCGGAGTACCCCGGCGACGCGCTGCAGGTGCGCCTGATCGAGAAGAAGAAAGAAGAGCCGCCGCCCCCGCCGCCCGTGCGCGGCACGCCCCCGAAAGTGCGTGGGCCGGCACAGCGCGCCAAGGCCGCGCGCGTGGCGGTGCGCACGTCGCGCAGCGAAGCGGCGCCGCCCGCGCTGCCGGCGGTGCCCGCGGCCGAACCGATTCCGGTACCCACGCTGCAGCCGCCGGTGATCGACGTGGCCAAACGCTCCCGCGTGCCGGCACCGCAGCAGGTCGTCGCGGCGCCGCTGCCGCCGCTGAGCCTGCCCACGCCCGCGCCCACGCCGGATCTCGCCCCGGTACCGACGGCCGGCGAGCCGCCCACCATCACGCTGGAGACGCCGCCGGTGGCCAAGCCGGTGCCGCCGGCATTCCAGCCCGAGCCGCCGCGCAAGCCGCAGCTCGAAGGCAATCGGCCGATTCCGCCGCCGGCCTCGCTGGCGATGCCCGATCTGCCCGCTCAGGCCGCGCCCACGCCGGCGCCGCCGACCGTCGCGCTGGACGCGCGCGTGCCGCTCACGGTGGCGCCGGCCAGCGTGGTGCTGGCCCGTCCCGAAGTCGCCGCTCAGGCTGCGCCGCCGGTGCCCGAACTGCAGCCGGTGCCATTGCCGGCGCAGGCCGCGCCGCAGGTCAACCTGCAGCCGCAGATCAGCGCACCTTCGCCCGTCGTCACCACGGTGCGGCCGCAGGTGCAGGCGCCCGCGATCAGCGTCGCCACGGCCGAGCCGGCGTTGGAAGCCGTGCCGGTGGCGCCGCTGGCGCCGAGCCTGATCGAGCAGCCGCGCGCCCCGGTGCCCGCCGCGCCCAAGCTGGATGTCCCCGCGCCGCCCGTGGCGGCCATCAGCGTGGCGCGTCCTGCCGTTGCTCCGGACACCGCCGCCGAAGCACCGACGCCCGTGCCGGCCGCGGCAGCGGACAAGGCCAGCGCCGCGCAAGCCGCCGACAAAAGCGCCACGAGCAGCGCGCCCGCCAGCGCGCCGGAGGCAGAGGCCGCGCGCGCTGCCGATGAGGCCAGCGCCGCTGCTACGGGCCAGCGCGATGTGAGCACCGCGCCCGACGCCACGCCGCAGGGCAGCGACACCGCCACGCCCGGCTCGCCCGTCGGCCAAGATCAGTCCGCGCCGCTGATCGGCCAGGATGGCAGCATCGCCTTGCCGGCACCCGGGCAGGGCGCGGGCAAGGACGCAGCCGGCAGCACGGCGGGCAACGCCGACAGCGGCACCAACAGCGGCCAGCCCGGCGACTACATCCAGCTCAAGCCGCACGGCGACGTGCAGATCATGGAGCACCGCGCGCCCGACATCGGCTACAAGCCCACCCGCTTCGAGCAGGACTGGGCGCCCGAAGGCGAGAGCTCGATCGACACCGCGCTGCGCCACGCCGTGGAAAAGACCACGGTGAAGCACACCTTCCACCTGCCGCGCGGCGTGCGCATCGAATGCGCGGTGATGCCGCTGTTCCCGATGGCCCTGCTCGGTTGCCGCAACCCCGATCCACCGGCCAAACCGCTGGAGCCGGAGATCTACCAGCGGCTCAATCTGCCTGCCGCCCCGCTGGCGCCGCCGCCACCCGCGCCGGCCGCGAGCGCGCCGCAGGCTGCCGCGCCGATCCTGCTGGACAACACCGTGCAATGCGCCACCGCGCGCATGGCCGGCGGCCCACCGCCGCCCGGCTGCGCCATCCCCGACAACGCTCCGCCGAAACCGCTGGCTGCGCCGGCCGGCGCGTCCAGCTCGTGGGTGCCGGCGAGCGATCAGTTCCAGTGACGGGTCCGGCCGGGCGGCTGCCGTGCCTGGCGATTATCGCGAGACCGTTCGGCGGGAATGGGTGCTCACCGCGGTAGCGGGCCGTCGGAGCTGAAACCCCTCCCACAGGTGTTGCAGGGCCGCGGCGCGTCGAAACCCGTCAGGAGAGCATCAGGCCCTTCATCGCCCCGCATTTGCAGCTTTTGTGGGAGCGCCTTCAGCCCCGATGCCTTCCGCCGGGCTTGCCTCACGCCGGCGTGCGCTGCACCAGGGCCAGCAATTCGCGCTCGATCGCGAACACGTGGGGGTCGTCGGCGCCGAGTTCGCGCAGGGCGTCGGCCAGCTGCAGCAGGTAGTCGCGGTTGGGCCCGCTGGGGCCGTGCGAGGCGGCGATCTGCCGGGCGATGGCCTGCTCGCTGGCGGGGCCGAGGAAGGCGGCGTTGTCGGCGGTGGCGATGTAGACCACGCCATCCACGTCGTGGCCGTCGTCCAGCGTGAGGGCGGTGGCGAGGCGCAGGTAGCCGTTCTTTTCGCGGTGGTCGAGCGGGGCGAAGGTGGCGGGCGTGATGCGGTAGGCCACGCCGGTGCAGATGGCGTCCTCGCGCGGCAGCAGGGTGACCACGCGGCCGGGCGCCTCGGGCGTGCCGCGGTGGTCGTGTGAGCCCTGCCAGAAGCGTCGCTGCCAGCCGCGCAATCGCGCCGGCCGGCGCTCCAGAAAGGCGAAATCCGTCTTGTAGATCAGCGAGCCGTAGCCGAACAGCCACACGGTGTCGTGGTCGTCGAAGCGGGTCATGCGCTGGTTGATCGCGGTAGTGTCGAGCACGGCGGTCAGCGCTCGTCCGCCGGCGGCTCGATCGCGCGCAGCAGGGCGTGCAGCTGTTCGCGCAGCGATTCGATGTCGCCCGCGGGCAGGGCGATCTGGCAACGCATGCCGGCGGGGATCTGGCTGGCGCGTCGCTTGAGCGCGCGTCCCTGCTGCGACAGCGCGATGCGCACGCAGCGCTCGTCGGCGGGGTCGCGGGTGCGGGTGAGCAGGCCGTTGGCCTCCATCCGCTTGAGCAACGGGGTGAGCGTGCCGGAGTCGAGCATCAAAGCGTGGCCGATCTCGCCCACGGTGCAAGGCGCGTGCTCCCACAGCACCAGCAGCACCAGGTATTGCGGATAGGTGAGGCCGAGCGCGTCGAGCGCAGGCCGCGCCAGCCGGGTAACGCGATTGCTCGCCGCGTACAGCGCAAAACACAGCTGCCGCTTCAGGCACAGCGGCGAGGCGTCATCGCCCGATGGGGCGGCGGCGGACTGCTTGGAAAGGGAGCGACTCATGGCGCGAGGGTGCAGCACGCGCGCGGCGCGGACAAGCCATCGGATGGCCCGCCCGCGCCGCGCGGTGGATCAGGCCAGCGCCGGGTAGTCGGTGTAGCCCTTGGCGCCGCCGCCGTACATGGTGTCGGCATCCAGTGCGTTTAGCGGCGCGTTTTCGCGCAGCCGGCGCGGCAGGTCCGGGTTGCTGATGAACGGACGGCCAAACGCCACCAGGTCGGCCTTGCCGCTGGCCACCGCGTCGATCGCCATGGCGCGGTCGTAGCCGTTGTTGACGATCCACGCGCCCTTGAACGGCTTGCGCATGGCGGCGTAGTCGAACGGCTGCGGGGCGCGGTCGCCGCCGGTCTCGCCCTCGATCACGTGGACGAAGGCGAGGTTGAGCGTGGCCAAGCGTTCCACCGCACGGTTGAACAGCGCCTGCGGATCGCTGTCGGCGACATCGCCGAACGTGGTGAGCGGCGACAGCCGCACGCCGGTGCGGCCGGCGCCGATTTCCTTGGCCACCGCTTCGCATACCTCGAACAGCAACCGCGTGCGGTTCTCGATGCTGCCGCCGTAGGCGTCGGTGCGCTGGTTGGACTTGTCGCGCAGGAACTGGTCGATCAGGTAGCCGTTGGCACCATGCACTTCCACGCCGTCAAAGCCCGCCTCGATGGCGTGACGCGCGGCCTGGCGATAGCTGTCGACCAGCGCCGGCATCTCGCTGAGCTCTAGCGCGCGCGGCGTGGAGACATCGCTGAAACCCTCGGCGGTGAACACCTTGGCATCCGCGCGGATCGCCGACGGCGCCACCGGCGCCTTGCCGTCGGGCTGCAGCGAGGTGTGCGAGATGCGGCCCACGTGCCACAGCTGCAGCACGATGCGCCCGCCCGCGGCGTGCACCGCGTCGGTGACCTTCTTCCAGCTGGCGACCTGCTCGCCCGAATGGATGCCCGGCGTGGCGATGTAGCCCTGGCCTTCCGGCACCACCTGGGTGGCCTCGGCGATGATCAGGCCGGCGCTGGCGCGCTGCGCGTAATAGGTCTGCTGCAGTTCGCCCACGGTATTGCCGTCGCCCGCGCGGTTGCGGGTGAGCGGGGCCATCACGATGCGGTTGGGCAGCGCCAGATCACCCACGGTGATCGGCTGGAAGAGGACGTCGGCGGAAGCGGCGCGATCGGACATGGAAACTCCTGGGAGGGTGGTTCTGAAAAGGTTGGCGCGAGGAGGCCGGTAATCCGGCTCGCCCCGTTGGCGCGAGTGCAAGGGATGGGGTCGGCTTATCGTATTTCAAGCAATTGAATTGTACGCAAGACAATGTGCCGCGCTTGTGACGGGCCCCGGCGACAGGCGGGTCGCCGCCTCGCCGCGGATTTGTCCAGGGTGACGGCTGGTGCAGGCATGGCCGGGGCAGAGAACGCCTCGGCACGGGCAATCCATGGGACGCGCGAGTTGCCTCACGACGCCGATCACGCTGCCGTCCGCCCGCTGCCGTCGATCAACCGCCTGCGCTGGCGGCAACCGCGTCCCGCCGATCCGCACGGCACGGCCGAGGCGGGTGTTGCCATGCATCTCGCTGAAGCGGCGTGGCTTCAGCCCGCCCCGACCTGCTCGTCCAGGCGGGTGCGATGCCACCACTGCGAGAAGCTCTGGCACGGCCGCTCCACCGGCACGAACAGGTGCGGTTTCGGGCGCAGCGCAATGTCGTGGCGAAGCTGGCGAAGCAGGTGGCCGACGTGCGGATCGTCCACCGCATGCACGCTGCGCGCGCCGGCCAGCGCCGTGCGCAGCGACGCCGTGTCGCCGAACCAGCGCTGCGTGGCGAGCGATGCCTGCAGGTGGGCGACGAATGCCCAGCGCCCTGGCGACCACGGCCAGCGCGCATGCCATTCGGCGATGGCAATCGCCACGCTCACCGCGCCGTCCGGCAGATCGGCCGGAGGCGCGCGCAACGCGCGGGGATGCACCAGCCACACGTCGCGGCCGGCGACCGCGCTCGCCTCGGGCGCCCCGTAGCCGGCGGCTTGCGGCGGCGCGGCCAGCAGCGGCGGCTCGTCCAGCGCGGGATCGGTGAGGCGGGTGCCCGCAGCCGCCGCGGCGTCGGCGTGCCGCGCCATGCGGTCCATCGCCTCGTAGCTGCGGTCGATCACCGTGCCCGGACTGTGCCAGTCGCGCGGCGCGTACTTCGCCACGTTCTCGGCATTGAACAGGTAGGGCTTGTGGCTGCCGGTGCCGGCCACCCACTGCCAGCTGAGGTGGTTGCTGGCGAGATCGCCGTCGAGCAGGTGGCCGTAGAGCCAGTCGGCGCCCGCGCGCCAGTGCACCTTGCGCACGTGCACCACGTAGCTGGCCAGCCACATGCGGGCGTGGTTGTGCAGATAGCCGGTGGCGTACAGCTCGGCCACGGCACGATCGATCGCCGGCACGCCGGTGCGGCCCTCGCGGATATCCGGCGGCAGCTCGCGAACGTAGGCCGTTTCCGGCAGCGGGCCCTCGTGCAGCGAGGAGAAAATCGCGTCGCCACGGCACGCCCACACGTGGTGGAAGTATTCGCGCCAGCCGAACTCGTACACCAGCTTGTGCTGCGGATCGAGATCGAAGCGCGCGGCGATGGAGGCGTGCACCTCGGGCAGGGTGAGCACGCCGTGGCTGAGATAGGGCGACAGGCGCGTCACCGCGCCGTCGATGGCGTTGCGGCTGCGCGCGTAGTCGGCCGGGCGCACCGCGCCGACCCGGGCGAGCGCGGCCTCGCGGCTCGTTGGAAGCGGCGGTTCGGGTAAACGTTGTGCACTCATCGAAACAGATCCGCTTGCGGAGACATCTCGGCGACGCCGGCGCCAGCGCGGCGACGGCGACGGGTGGTGGGTGGCAGGCCGCTGCGGCGCGAACCGTGCCGCGCCTGGATCGCCTGCGCCTCGTCGCGTGCCTGCGGTTCGCGCCGTATGGCGTACAGGCGCTGCTTGGCCGCGGCCACGGCCAGCCGCTCGTCGACGATGGGCAGGGGGTAGTCGCTGCCGGGCACGCAGCCGGCGGCGCGCTGCTGCGAGGGCGCCAGCCGCCACGGCTCGGCCAGCAGCGGCAGCGGCACGCGCGCAAGTTCCGGCACCCAGCGGCGGATGAACACGCCGTCCGGATCGCGCTCGCGCGCCTGCTTGGCGGGCGAATACACGCGCAGCGTGTTGATGCCGGTGGTGCCGCTCTGCATCTGCATCTGGCTCCAGTGGATGCCGGCCTCGAAGTCGAGAAACTGGCGCGCCAGGAACAGCCCCGGCTCACGCCAGTGCAGCCACAGGTGATAGGCGGCGAAGCTCACCAGCATCGCGCGCATGCGGAAATTGAGCCAGCCGGTGGCGCGCAGCGAGCGCATGCAGGCGTCGACCATCGGGTAGCCGGTCTGCCCGCTGCACCAGGCCTCGAAGCGGGCCTGGTCGAACGCGTTTTCGCGCAGTCCGTCGGCGCTGCGCGCGAGGTTGCGAAACTCCATGGAGGGCTGGGTCTCCAGCTTCTGCATGAAGTGGCAGTGCCAGCGCAGCCGTCCCGCGAAGCCGCGCAGCGCGCGGCGCACGAAGACATCGTCGCTGCCCGAAATCGCCGCCTCGGTGGCGTGATGCACGCCGCGCAGCGAAAGCATGCCGAAGGCCAGATACGGACTCAGCCGGCTGCCGCCGGTTTCGGCGGTGAGCGGGCTGGAGATCGCCTTCAGGTAGCGGTAGCCGCGGTGGTCCAGAAAGCTCGCCAGCGTGGCCTGTGCGGCCGCTTCGCCGGACGGCTGCAGCGCCTTGCCGTGGGCGGGCAGGCCGAGCGTGCGCAGATCGGGCAGGTCGTCGACCGGCAGCGCGGTGGCGCCGCGCCAGCGCGCCGGCATGTCGGCGGGTGCCGCGCTCATCCGCGCCTGCCAGCGACGCGCCCAGCCGTCGCGCGTGCGCAGGCGGCGCACCACGCCAGTCTGCGCCCACTCCTGCCACTGCACGCCGCGCTCGCGGCACCAGGCGGCGACGGCGCGGTCGCGTTCGAAGCTCCAGCCGGGGCCGGTTTCCTCGTGACTGAGCAGGTCGGTGAAGGGGAACAGCGCGTGCACCGCGTCGAACACGGCGCGCACCTCGCCCACCCGCACCAACAGCGGCAGGCCGCGCGCGGCCAGCGTGCGGCGCAGTTCGGCCAGGCCGTCCAAGGCAAAGGCCACGTGCTGGCTGTCGCACTCGGGGCTGGCCAGCCAGGCCGGCTCGATCACGTAGACCGCGGCCGCCGCATCGAACGCCGCCGCTGCGGCGAGCGGGGCGTGGTCGTGCAGGCGCAGGTCGCGCTTGAGCCAGATGAGGGCGGA
>DASUJJ010000220.1:0-4813 GCA_036279335.1 Dyella sp. | reverse complement strand
CCAGCCGGCGTTCGCCGACGTGGTCACCGACATCCCCGGGCTGGATGATCCGCAGCGGCGCATCCTTGCCGCCACCGTGGGCGATGTGCGCGTGGTCGATCTGTACGTCGTCAACGGCAAGGCGGTGGGCGATGAGAAATATGCCTACAAGCTCGACTGGATGGCCCGCGTGCGCGACTTTCTGGCCGCCGAGCTGGAGCGCCATCCCAACCTCGTCGTGCTGGGCGATTTCAACATCTGCCCGGACGATCGCGACGTCTACGATCCGGTCGCCTGGGGCGAGGACATCCTGTGCTCGCCGCCCGAGCGCGCCGCACTGCAGGCGATCACCGAACTGGGTCTGCACGACAGCTTCCGCCTGTTCGAAAACGACGCCGGCCACTTCAGCTGGTGGGACTACCGGCAGGCCGCGTTCCGGCGCAACATGGGCCTGCGCATCGACCTGATCCTCATCGGCGAGGCGCTCAAGCCGCGCGCGCGCGCCGCCGCCATCGACCGCGAACCGCGTCGCTGGGAGCGGCCCTCCGACCACACGCCGGTGACGCTGGACCTGGACATCTGACCCCCATGAACACCACTCCCAACGATTGGCCCAGCTCCCTCGACGACAGCGAGCTGGACGAACTGGACCGCTACCTGCGCACCCACGCCGAGGAGGACAGCCTGCTGCTCGACGGCGTGCACGGCTTTCTCTCTGCGCTGGCAGTCGGCCCGATGCTGGTGACGCCCGACGAGTGGCTGCCCGAAGTGCTGCACCACCCGTTCGCCGACGAAGCGGAAGGCAATCGCGTGCTCGCCCTGCTGGCCAAGCTCAACGACTCGATCGAGGCCGAACTGGACGTCGACGCCTACGAGCCGATCCTCGGCGAGATCGACACCGAGATGGGTCCGGCGCTGAGCGCCGCCGGCTGGTGCGAGGGCTTCAGCCGCGGCATCGATCTGCGCGCAGGCCTGTGGGAAACCCGTCTCGCCGAGGATCCGGAGCTGATGGAATTGCTCGGGCCGGTGATGGCGCTGGCGGTGGACGAGGGCGTGCTCAATGCCGACGCCGAGTTCGAGAAGCTCAGCGACGACGAATACGACGAATGCCTGTCGCAGGTGCCGGCCGTGCTCGGCGCCGTGAGCAAGTACTGGCAGGCCCATCCGGCCACGGAAGCCGAGCTCGACGCGGTCGTGCAGGCGGACGCCGCCGACCAGGTCGAAGCCGCGGGGCCGCCGCGGCATCGCAGCGGGCACTGGGTGCACTGAGGCGATAGCGGCGGGCCGCTCGGCGGCCGATGTGTCTCGCCGGTAAAGCCCGTCGGGATTGCTCTGGGCGGCTTGATGCACCGCTGCGCGCCTGTGGCTCTTTTCCGGGCCTCCCCTTCGCGATGCGGTGCCGACGCCGCCCCACGTCATTCCCGCGAACGCGGGAATCCATCGGGTTTTCGCCGTCGAGAGCGACCGCCCGCCTGATCAGCTTGCTTCGCTCGAAAGCGACCGCGGGGGCGTGACGGCTCATGAGGGCGGCGCGGATGGGCAGCACGGGCCGATCTCGGTGCTCCTCTTCCAACCGCGCGGCGCTCTCCCGACCTGCTTCGTTCAAGCCACCCGGTCAGCCCCTGAATCTCGACGCGTAGGGCAACCATGCCCACGCACGCGCATTCGTCATCCAAGGCGTTCCAAGCATTCGATCAAGGCGACCGCCGGGCGCGCGGTGACGGCTGGCCGCGCTGCCGGCCGAACGCTGTGCGGCCCGGTCGTCGCCACGGCCGAACAATCCGTTCCCGACGGTGCGCTTGGCTTCGACGCCGTGCGCGATCATCTTGGGCGCCTCAATCCACCGGAGCACTGTCATGACCGAGCGCCGCATCTTCCGCCGCATCCGCGGCATGGATACCTCCGACGGCGCGGGCGTCAAGCTCAAGCGCGTCATCGGCCAGCCCGCGCTGGACATGCTCGACCCGTTCCTGCTGCTGGACGAGTTCCGTTCCGACCAGGCCGGCGACTACATCGCCGGCTTCCCCGAGCATCCGCACCGCGGCTTCGAGACGGTGACCTACATGCTGGCCGGCCACATGCAGCACGGCGACAACCACGGCAACCGCGGCGACCTCAGCCCCGGCAGCGTGCAGTGGATGACCGCCGGGCGCGGCATCGTGCATTCGGAGATGCCGCAGCAGGAGAACGGCCTGATGTGGGGCTTCCAGCTGTGGGTCAACCTGCCGGCGAAGGACAAGATGACCGCGCCGCGCTACCAGGACATCGCGCCGGAGAAGATCCCCGTGGTGCATCCGGCCGATGGCGTCGAGGTGCGCGTGATCGCCGGCGACTTCGGCGGCGTCAGCGGCCCGGTCAGCGGCATCGCCACTGCGCCGATCTACCTGGATCTCGCCGTGCAGCCGGGCGCATCGATCAGCGTGCCGCTGCCGGAAGGCCACAGCGCGTTTGCCTACGTGTTCGAGGGCGCCTCCGCGCAGGTGGCGGGCGAAGCGCTGGCGCGCAGTGAGCTGGCCGTGCTGGGCCAAGGCGAGTCGGTGACCATCGCCGGCGGCGACATGCCGGCGCGCGTGCTGCTGGTTGCTGGCCAGCCGCTGAAGGAGCCGGTCGCCCGCTACGGCCCGTTCGTGATGAACACCACCGAGCAGATCCACGAAGCCATTGCGGATTTCCGCGCCGGCAAGTTCTGACCGCCGCGTGCACCGCACCCGGCAGGAGCCCGCTCGCGGGCGATGCCTTTGCCCTTTGATGTCGATTCAAAGCGAAGAGCAACCCCGCGAGCAGGCTCCTACCCCGGCGAAGTCAGCCATCCGAGGACGCGTCGCAGGTTTTCCTCCAGCGGCAGGGTGCCATCGACGATGCAGGCGACATCATCCTGGCCCGGGGGCTCCAGCGTGGCCAGCTGGCTGTCCAGCAGCGCCACCGGCATGAAATGCTGGCGGGAACGCATGCGTCGCTCCAGCTCCGCGCGTGGGACCTCCAGATACACGAAGCGCACCTCGCCGCCGGCCGCGCGCAGGCGATCGCGATAGCGTCGGCGCAGCGCCGAGCAAGCCACCACGGCGGGTTCGCCATGCGCGATGCGTTTGGCCATCCAGACGGCCACGGCATCCAGCCAGGGTTGTCTATCAGCGTCGCCCAGCGCGATGCCGGCGGCCATCTTGCGGCGGTTGGCGGGCGGGTGCAGATCGTCGGCGTCGAGAAAGCGCGCGTGCATGGCGTTGGCCAATGCGGCGCCGAAGCTGCTCTTGCCGCTGCCGGACACGCCCATCACCACCACGATCGGGTGGCTTGCCGATGCGCGGGCCGGGTCGGTCATCAGGACTGGCCGACCGCTGCGCCGGTGGTGGCCGCGCTATCGGGTCGCTCACGGTGGCGGGTCGGTTCGCCACCGCCCGCTTGCACATCGGACAGTCTGGCCTGGCTCAGCTGGGGCCGCCCGACAGCCGATGCAGGCGACCCGGCGTCGAACAGGGCCAGCGCGCCGAGCAGCGCAAACCACGACAGCATCCAGGCCAGCCGGTAGCGCAGCGGCAGCCGCGGAAAGCCCGTCGTGTTCATCGCTTCACGCTGCCCAGCAGCAGGCCCTGCAGGTAGTAGCGCTGTAGCGCCAGAAACAGCGCCAGCACCGGCAGCACGGTGACCACTGCGCCGGCCATCATCAGTTCGGTGTCGCGCGCGTGCTCGCGCGCCAGCGAGGCCAGGCCGATCGGCAGCGTGTAGTGCTCCTGCCCGGTCAGCACGATCAGCGGCCACATGAAGTCGTTCCACGCGGTGAGAAAGGTGACAATGGCCAGCGTCACCACGATCGGCTTGAGCAGCGGCAGCACGATCTGCACGAAGATGCGCGCCTCGCCGGCGCCATCGATGCGCGCGGCCTCCAGCAGCTCGCGCGGAATGCCGCGCGCGTACTGGCGCACCAGGAAAATGCCAAACACACTGGCCAGCGCCGGCAGCACCACGCCGGCGTAGCTGTTCACCAGCCCCAGGTACTTCAGCAGCAGGAACAGCGGCAGCATGGCCACCTGCGCGGGAATCACCAGCGCGCCCAGCAGCCCCTTGAACAGCGCCGCGCGACCGCGGAAGCGCAGTTTGGCGAACGCATAGCCGGCCATCAGGTTGCACGCCAGCGACAGCAGGGTGATCGCGCTGGCCACCAGAAGGCTGTTGGCGAGATAGCGGCCCATCCCTGCGCGCAGGAACAGCGTGCGATAGTTCTGCAGCGTGGCATGTGCCGGCAGCAGCGGCAGTGGCAGCGTGCCCGACTCGCCCGGATGCATGAACGACACCGACACCATCCACGCCAGCGGAAACAGCGCCACCGCGGTGCCTGCAAGCAGCAGGCCGTTGACGATGACTTTCGCCGCCCGCGGGCTCATGCCGGCTCGCCGTCGGACGCGTCGCGCCCCGCCAGCCGCAGCATCAGCGCGGTCACCGCGAACATCACGATGAACAGCGCGAACGCCACTGCCGAGGCCGCGCCCAGGTTCCACCAGGTAAAGCCCACGTCGTACATCAGGTAGAGCACGCTCACCGTGCTCTGCAGCGGGCCGCCTTCGGTCATCACGTAGGGTTCGGCGAACAGCTGGAAGTAGCCTGACACGGTGAGGATCGCCACCATCAGCGCCGTCGGGCGCAGCAATGGCGCGGTGATGTGGCGGAACTGCCGCCACGGCGAGGCGCCGTCGATGCGTGCGGCCTCGTACAGCGTCGAAGGAATCGCCTGCAGCCCGGCGAGGAAGATGATCATGTTGTAGCCGAAGTTCTTCCACACCGCGAACAGGATGATGGTGGGCATCGCCCAGTGCGGATCGCCCAGCCAGTCCACCGGATG
>DASUJJ010000219.1:0-8506 GCA_036279335.1 Dyella sp. | reverse complement strand
GTCGGTGGACCGCTCGCGATCGGTATCCTCGATGCGCAGCACGAATTCGCCACCGCGGCGACGCGCCTCCAGCCAGCAGTACAGCGCGGTGCGCGCGCCGCCGATGTGCAGGAAGCCGGTGGGGCTGGGAGCGAAGCGGGTGCGGACAGTCATGGCGATCGGCAATCGTTGGGGCAAGCCCGCGATTTTAACCGAACTGCACCGGCTTACTGCCGCGCTCCCTGTCCCTCGGCTCACTGCACGTGGATGGTGATCTTCGGCGAGACCAGCGCCGGCTCGAACGGCACGTGATGCTGATCGGCGAGCTCCAGCTGCAGGGTGTGCGTGCCTGGAGTCAAGGTCAGCGTCGTCTGGGTCTGCCCGCCGCCAAAGTGGATGTGCCGGGCGTCCGCGGGAATCGGCTGGCCCGCCGCAGGCAACCGGGACACATCGACCAGCAGGTGATGGTGCCCGGTGTGCTCCTTCGGCACGCCGGCCGGTGCCACGCCCATCCCCTTCAGGCCGAATCGCACGGTGACTTCGCGGCCCACCGTGGCGCCATTGCTGGGCGAGATGATGTAGACCTCGGCACCGTCGGGAGCGCGGGTCACTGGCAACGCCGCCGCGTCACCCGTCGGGGCGGCAGCGACCGGCCCGGCCATGGCAAATGCAAGTCCGAAAGCGAAAGCGATGCGGTTCATTGGCGTTTCTCCCAGTGTGAGTGTCCGTCCAGTGTAAGGGACCACCTGCGCAGCGCCGACGGGCGCGTCATGGTGTCGTCACGCCGACGCCACCGCCACGCAATGCGCCGCAGCGAAGCTGGGTCAAGCCAGCCAGGGTGTCGCCATGCGCATCGGCATTGTCAGTGAAACCTATCCTCCCGAGATCAACGGCGTTGCGCTGACTGTGCACAGCCTCGCTGCCGGAATGGCCGCGCAGGGTCACACGGTGGAAGTGGTGCGACCGCGGCAGCCGACGCCGTTCATCGACGCGCCGGGCATGCTGCCGGTGGAGACCCGCGGCGCGGCCCTGCCCCGCTACCCGGGCCTGCGTTTCGGTCTGCCCAGTGGCCGCATGCTGCGCAAGCGCTGGAACCGCTTACGGCCGGACGCCATCTACGTGGCCACGGAAGGCCCCCTGGGGTGGTCGGCGATGCGCGCCGCGCAGCAGCTGGGCATCCCCGCGGCGACCGGCTTCCACACCCGCTTCGATACTTACGCCGCGCACTACGGCGTGGGCTTTCTCACCGAGGCGGTGCGCGGTTACATGCGCCGCTTCCACAACCGCGGCGGCGCCACACTGGTGCCCACCGATGCGCTCAAGCGCGAGCTCGCTGCGCTGGGTGTGAGCAACGCGCGCATCCTGCGTCGCGCGGTGGACACGGCGCAGTTCCATCCACGGCATCGCGACATTGCCTTGCGCCAGCAGTGGGGCGCCGATGGTCATGCGCCCGTGGTGCTCTACGTGGGGCGTATCGCGGCGGAGAAGAATCTCGAGCTCGCCGTGCGCGCCTTCCGCGCCGTGCAGCAGCGCGTACCGGACGCGCGCTACGTGTGGGTGGGCGACGGTCCGGCCCGGGCCGCCCTGCAGGCAGCCAATCCCGACTTCATCTTCGCCGGCATGCAGCGCGGTGAGTCGCTGGCGCGGCACGTGGCGAGCGCGGACGTGTTCCCCTTCCCCAGTCTCAGCGAGACCTTCGGCAACGTGATCCTCGAAGCGCTTGCCGCGGGACTGCCGGTGGTGGCCTATCGCGAGGGCGCCGCGCGCGAGCACATGGGACACGGCAACAACGGCTACGTGATCGAGCCCGGCGACGAGGCCGCTTTCATCGACGCCACCGTGACCCTTGCCGGCAACCCCAGCCTGATCCGCCATATGGGCCGCGCTGCGCACGCCAGCGTCGCGGCGCTGTCGCCGGACGCGGTGATCCGCGATTTCGAATCCCTGCTGATGCAGCTCGCCCGGGAGAGCCACCATGTCCAGCCTGCCGCCGCTCGTGCCCACGCCTGAGTTCACCGGTCCGCGCTTCACGCTCGACCGGCGCATGTGCGTGGCGGCCAACCGCTGGGGCGCGCGTCGCGCCGTGGGCGTGTTCTTCGGCATCGTGAGCCGCCTCGGTGACGGCGTGTTCTGGTATGCGCTGATGCTGTCGCTGGTGCTGTTCGATGGCCGGCGCGGCTTGCTCGCCGCCACGCACATGGCGCTCACCGGCCTCACCGCGCTGGCGCTGTATCGACTGCTCAAGCGCTGGACGAAACGGCCGCGGCCCTACCGCGTGTGCGCAGGAGTGATTGCGCACGTGCCGCCGCTGGACGAGTTCAGCTTTCCCTCCGGGCACACGCTGCAGGCGGTGGGCTTCACCGTGGTGGCATTGGCCTGGTATCCGCTGCTGGCGCCGCTGCTGCTGGGTTTCACCGCGCTGGTCGCCGCCTCGCGGGTAGTGCTGGGGCTGCACTATCCGAGCGATGTGCTCGCGGCCATCGGCATCGGCAGCACGCTGGGTGCGATCGCGCTGTGGCTGATGCCGCTGGCGATGTTCGCCTGAGCAGTTTCTGCGCACGCCGTGCGGATGTGCTGTGCGATCAGCACGATAGGTGATCTATCCACAGGCTTTTCCCGTCGGCCTCCACAGCCGCTGTGGACAACGCGCGTGGCGCTGGTCAGGAAGTGATCGCCGCGTAGCAAGTCACTGACGGCAAAGAGCGAAACCGCGGTTGTCCACAGGGTTCCCGCCAGCCCGTGCACATTCGCTGTGGACAACCCGAACACCGCAAACGACGAAGCCGCCGCATCGGACGATGCGACGGCTTCATGCGGTTCCCCACGGCGTGCGAACAATCAGGCGGCGCGCGGCGCCTTCATCAGCAGGCCGAGCACGTCGGCCAGCTTGTCGCGCATCTCGCGGCGGTCGACGATCATGTCGATGGCGCCGTGCTCGAGCAGGAACTCCGAACGCTGGAAGCCTTCGGGCAGCGTCTCGCGCACGGTCTGCTCGATCACGCGCGGACCGGCAAAGCCGATCAGCGCCTTGGGCTCGCCCACGTTGATGTCACCCAGCATCGCCAGGCTGGCTGACACGCCGCCGGTGGTCGGGTTGGTCATCACGCTGATGTAGGGCACGCCGGCATCGCGCATGCGCGCCAGCGCGGCCGAGGTCTTGGCCATCTGCATCAGCGAGAACAGCGACTCCTGCATGCGCGCACCACCGGTGGCGGTGAAGCACACCAGCGCACTGCGATCGGCCAGCGCCTGCTCCGCCGCACGGGCAAACTTCTCGCCGACCACCGACCCCATCGAGCCGCCCATGTAGGCAAACTCGAATGCCGCCGCCACCAGCGGACGTCCCTTGAGCTTGCCGCTCATGGTGACCAGTGCGTCTTTCTCGCCGGTAGCCTTCTGCGCGCCGACGATGCGATCGCGGTATTTCTTGGAATCGCGGAATTTCAGCGGGTCGGTGGGCTCGAGATTGGCCCACAGCTCCGTGGTGCTGTTCTCGTCGAACAACGAGGCGAGGCGGTCACGCGCGCTGATGTAGTGGTGCTGGCTGCATTTGGGGCAGACCATCAGGTTGCGCTCCAGCTCCGGGCGATACAGCACCGCGCCGCAGCCGCTGCACTTTTCCCACACGCCTTCAGGGACCTTGCCCTTGCCGGCGGCTGCGCCGTGCGTGCGCACCCGCGGAGTCATGATTTTCTGCAGCCAGTTCATAGCGACACCTCTGGTGGAGCGCGCATTCTAGCCGAGATCGCCGACGGCACCGGACGCCGGCGTGTGGTGCGAACGCTCAGCCGGGGCCGAAATGCGCGTCGAGATCGGCGATCAGTCCCGGGCCGGTGGGACGCCAGCCCAGCCGCTCGCGGGTCAGGTCACTGGTCGCCGCCAGGTCCATGCCGACGAACATGCCGAGCCAGCCGAAATGCGCCGCGGCCTCGTCCGGCTGAATCGACACGACAGGCACGCCCAGCCCCCGGCCAATGGCTTCGGCCACCGCCCGGAACGTGACGCCCTCCTCGGCGACCGCGTGGTAGCGCGCACCCGGCTCGGCGTTCTCCAGCGCCAGCTGGTACAGACGCGCCACGTCCGACAGATGCGCCGCCGAATAGCGGTTGCCGCCGTCGCCGACGTAGGCCGAGACGCCCTTCTCGCGCGCTAGCGCGATGGCGAAAGTGATCAGGCCGTGCCGGGTCGCGTCGTGCACCTGCGGCAGTCGCACCACCGTCACGTTGACGCCGTCGGCCGCCACCGCCTGCGCGGTCACTTCGGTCAGCCGGCGCGGATACGCGTGGGCGTCGAACACGTCCTCGGTCGCCGGACGACCGGGTGCCGGGATGCCCATGCCGATGCCGGAGGTGATCAGCAATGGCCGCCGGGTGCCGGCGAGGGCGGCCCCCAGCGCCGTGATGGCGCGGGCATCCTGCTCGCAGTGGGCGGCGAAGCGGGAGAAATCATGATCGAACGCGCAGTGGATCACGCCGTCCGAGCGGGCGGCCCCCTCGGCGAGGCTCTCGGGATGCTCGAGGTCGCCGCGATGCACCTCGGCGCCGGCGGCGAGCAGCGATGCCGCGCCGGCATCGGACCGGGCGAGCCCCAGCACCTGGTGGCCGGCGCGCAGCAGCTCCTTGACGAGGGTCGAGCCGATGAAGCCGGTGGCACCGGTAACGAATACACGCATGGAATGCTCCTCTGACGCGGTGTGGATGCGGGCTACTATCAACCTCCTGACGCTGCCGAAGCAGTCGTGACGTGATACAGGTATGAGCACTAACAGGAACACGCCTGGGACGGCCGAACCGGACCGGCTGGGCCGCTATCTCAGGAGCTGGCGCGGGCGCATCGACCCCGCCTCGCTCGGGCTGCCGCTGGAGCGGCGCCGCACCCCGGGCCTTCGCCGCGAGGAGGTGGCGCAGCGCGCGCATGTCAGCGTGACCTGGTACACCTGGCTGGAACAGGGCCGTGGCGGAGCGCCCTCGCCGGAAGCGCTGGAGCGCATCGCCGGGGCGCTGCAGCTTGACCGGGTCGAGCGCGACCACCTGTTCGTGCTCGCGCTGGGGCACCTGCCGGACGTCCGCTTCCAGCCGGCCGGCGAGGTGACGCCGCGGCTGCAGCGGGTACTGGATGCGTTCGAGGCCAGCCCGGCGCTGATCAAGACCACCGCCTGGGACGTGCTGGCCTGGAATCGCGCGGCCGCCGCGGTGCTCACCGACTACGCCACGCTACCGCCCGAGCAGCGCAACGTGCTGCGGCTGATGTTCCGCGATTCGCGCGTGCGCGCGGCGCAGCATGACTGGGAGGACGTGGCGCGCGCCGTGGTGGGGGTGTTCCGCGCCGACGTGACGCGCTCCGGCGCCGCGTCGTCGGAGCGCGTGCGCCGCCTGATCGACGAGCTCGAACAGGAAAGCCCGGAGTTCGCGGCGATGTGGCAGGACGACGAGGTGCGTCAATTCGGTGAGGGACGCAAGCGACTGACCCACCCGCAGGCCGGGGAGATCGGGCTGGAGTACTCGTCCTTCGCTGTCGATGGCCGGCCCGATCTGGGCCTGGTGGTGTTCAACCCGGCCACCCCGGCCGATGCCGCCCGCATCCTCGACCTGGTCAGCTCGCGCGACGAACGCTGAAGGGCGAGGCTCAGCCGGCGTCGAGCGCTTCGCGCACCGGTCGCAGGAACGCTGCCACCCGCGCGGTGATTTCCTGCGCCGACGCGGCTCCGTCCAGCCGCTCCACCAGTGCGCTGCCGATCACCACCGCATCGGCAAACGCGGCAATCTCCTTCGCGCTCTGCGCATCGCGCACGCCGAAGCCGACCGCCACCGGCGCCTTGGCATGGGCCCGGATATCGGCCACGCGGGCAGCGATATCGCGAGTGCTCAGACGGCCCGCGCCGGTGATGCCGGCGAACGACACGTAGTACAGAAAGCCCTCGGCGAACTCGCACAGCTGCGCCATACGCGCGGGCGCGGTGGTGGGCGCCGCCAGCCGAATCACCTGCAGTCCCGCCGAGCGCAGCGGCTCCAGCACGGAGGCCTCTTCCAGCGGGCAGTCGACCAGCAGCACGCCGTCGACGCCGGCGGATTTCGCCTCGGCCGCGAAGCGCGCGTAGCCGTGGATCTCCACCGGGTTGAGGTAGCCCATCAGCACCACCGGCGTGTCCGCATCACGCTGGCGAAACTCGGCCACCCAGCGCAGCACGTCGGCCAGGCCGATGCCCTTGGCGATGGCCCGCTCGCTGGCGTGCTGGATCACCGGGCCGTCGGCCATCGGGTCGGAGAACGGCACGCCCAGCTCGATCAGGTCCGCGCCGGCCTCCACCAGCGCGTGCATCAACGCCACGGTGTGCTCCGGCGCGGGATCCCCGGCGGTAACGAACGGGATCAGGCCGGTACGACCGGCGGTCTTGAGGGCGGCAAAGCGAGTGTCGATGCGGGACATGGGAGCCAGTAGCGAGAAGAGAGTGAGGAGGAGTGAGGAGTGAGAGCAGGCAAGATCGGGAGATTCGAGTGAACTAGAGCGAAGCGACTTTTCTCTCGCTTCTCTCTCCTCTCCACTCGTTCCTCGCTGTCACACCGTGACGCCCTCGCGCGCGGCGATCGTGTGCACGTCCTTGTCGCCACGGCCGGAGAGGTTGCACAGCACCAGGCCATCCTTGGGCAGCTCCCGCGCCAGCTTGATGGCTTGCGCGATGGCATGCGAAGACTCCAGCGCTGCCAGGATGCCCTCCATGCGTGCCAGCAGGTGGAACGCCTCCATCGCCTCGGCATCGGTGACGCCCACATATTCGGCGCGCCCTTCGTCCTTGAGGAACGCGTGCTCGGGGCCGACGCCGGGGTAATCGAGGCCGGCGGACACCGAGTGCGTTTCGGCGATCTGGCCGTTGTCGTCACACAGCACGTAGGTGCGGTTGCCGTGCAGCACGCCCGGTCGACCGGCGGCCAGCGAGGCCGCATGCAGACCGCTGCCGATGCCCTCGCCGGCCGCCTCGGCGCCGACGATGCGCACCTCGCGATCGTTGAGGAACTCGTGGAACAGGCCGATCGCGTTGGAGCCGCCGCCGACGCAGGCGGTGATCACGTCCGGCAGGCGGCCGTACTCGGTGAGCATCTGCGCGCGCGCCTCGCGGCCGACGATGGCGTTGAAGTCGCGCACCATCATCGGGTACGGGTGCGGGCCGGCCACGGTGCCGATGATGTAGAAGGTGTCGGCCACGTTGGTGACCCAGTCGCGCATGGCCTCGTTGAGCGCGTCCTTCAGCGTCTTCGAGCCCGAGGTCACGGGAATCACTTCCGCGCCCAGCAGCTTCATGCGGTAGACATTGATCTTCTGCCGCTCGATATCGGTGGCGCCCATGTACACCACGCACTTCAGGCCCAGCCGCGCCGCGATGGTGGCGCTGGCCACGCCGTGCTGGCCGGCGCCGGTCTCGGCGATGATGCGCGGCTTGCCCATGCGCTTGGCCACCAAGCCCTGGCCCACGGTGTTGTTGATCTTGTGCGCGCCGGTGTGGTTCAGGTCTTCGCGCTTGAGGATGATGCGCGCGCCGCCCACGTGCGCCGACAGCCGCTCGGCGTGGTACAGCGGGCTGGGCCGGCCGACGTAGTGGGTCAGGTCGCGATCGAGCTCGGCGAGAAATTCGGGATCGTGCCGCAGGCGCTCGTAGGCCTCGGTCAGCTCGGCCAGCGGCGCCATCAGCGTCTCGGCCACGTACTGCCCGCCGAACTGGCCGAAGCGGCCGTGCGGATCGGGCCAGGCGTGGAAGTCAGTCACCGGGGAGAGCGGAAGCGGCGTGGCCATGGCGGAAATCCTGTGCGAAAAACTGCGCTTGCGCGAGCCATTGCTCACGCTGAATCGCAAGCATATCCGGCATGGACCCTGACAAAAAGCGAGAAGATTGCGCCGATATGTGAGTAAATATCACACATGACCGAGCGCGAACTGCCCCCGTTGAACGCCCTGCGCGCCTTCGAAGCGGCCGCCCGCCACCAGAGCGTGAGCCGCGCCGCCGACGAGCTGCATGTCACCCACGGCGCGGTGAGCCGCCAGCTGCGCCTGCTCGAGGAAGCGCTGGGCCGTCCGCTGTTCAGCCGGCAAGGTCGCAGCCTCGCGCTCACCGAAGCCGGCGAGCAGCTGCGCGACGGTGCGGGCGCGGCGTTCGACCAGTTGCGCGATGCCTGGGCCAGCGTGCGCCGGCCGGCCCAGGCGCCGTTCGTGCTTGGCTGTCCCGGCAGCGTGCTGGCGCGCTGGGTGATTCCGCGGATGGATCGGCTCGGTCACGATCTGCCTGACCTGCCGCTGCACCTCGCCGCGCAGGAGGAGCCGCTGACGCCTGCGCTGGGCGGCCTCGACGGCGCGCTGCTGATCGGCACCCCGCCCTGGCCCGCCAACTGGCAAGTCAGCGTGCTGGCGCCGGAATGGATCGGCCCGGTGGTGAGCCCGCGCTATGCCGGCTGGCCGCGGCTGGCCGACCAGCCGGCCAGCGCCCTGATCGACGAGCCGGTGCTGCATACCGCCTCCCGCCCGCAGGCCTGGCGCGACT
>DASUJJ010000218.1:0-5972 GCA_036279335.1 Dyella sp. | reverse complement strand
CCGCCGCCGAGCGCCAGCACGGTGGCATCGGCACGCACCGTTGTCTCGCCGTGCGGTGTGGCGAAGCGCAGCGCGCCATCGTCGCTCCAGCCCAGCCAGCGGTGATGCATGTGAAACCGCACGCCGTCGGCGTGCAGCCGGCGCACCCAGCGACGCAGCAGCGGCGCGGCCTTCATGTCCGCGGGAAACACCCGGCCGGAACTGCCGACGAAAGTCTCCACGCCGAGCCCGCGAGCCCACCCGCGCAGGGCTTCAGCGTCGAAATCGCGCAGCCAGCTGCCCACCTCGCCGGCGCGATCGCCGTAGCGGCCGACGAAATCATCGAAGGCTTCACCGTGGGTGAGGTTGAGCCCGCCCTTGCCAGCCAGCAGGAATTTGCGCCCCACCGAGCCCATGGCGTCGTACAGATCCACGGCGATGCCGGCGTGGGCGAGCTGCTCGGCGGCCATCAGGCCGGCCGGCCCGCCGCCGATCACGGCCGCGCGCGGAGTGGTGGATTCAGTCATGCCGCGCATGGTCGCATGCCGAAGGTCGAGTGGTGCGCGGCGGCCGCGCTGCGCATACTCGGACGCTGCGCACTGCGCGCCCGACCCGAGCCATCCCCCGAGGTGACCCCGATGCCCCAGCTCCGACTCCTGCTTCCCGCCGCCCTGCTGGCAGCCGCCAGCGGCTCACTCGCGGCGCAGGACGCCGCGCAACCGCGCGAACAGCCGACCCTGCACGCGCTGGCCACTGCGCCGAGCGAAGCGCGGCTGCACGACACCATCGCCCACCTGGTCGGCTTCGGCACCCGCCACACGCTCTCGGATACCCAGTCCGACAAGCGCGGCATCGGCGCGGCGCGGCGCTGGGTGAAGGCGCAGTTCGAGGCGATCTCGCGCGACTGCGGCGGCTGCATCGAGGTGGTGACACCGTCGCAGACGTTCACCGGCGAGCGCGCGCCCAAGCCGGTGGAAGTGATGGACATCGTGGCGATCAAGCGCGGCAGCAGCGATCCCAAGCGCGTCATCGTGATGAGCGGGCATCTGGACTCGCGCGTCAGCGACATCATGGACGTCACCAGCGACGCCCCCGGCGCCAACGACGACGCCTCCGGCGTGGCCGCCCTGATGGAGGCGGCGCGGCTGCTGTCGAAGCAGGACAACCGCGCCACGCTGGTGTTCGCCGCACTCTCCGGCGAGGAGCAGGGCCTGTACGGCGGCAAGGTGCTGGCCGACTACGCGGTGGCGCAGGGCTGGCAGGTGGAGGCCGACCTCAACAACGACATCGTCGGCAACAGCCGCGGCCAGAACGGCGTGCGCGACAACACCACCGTGCGCGTGTTCAGCGAAGGCACGCGCAGCACCGAGACGGCCAAGCAGGCGCGCGTGCGCAACTACTTCGGCGGCGAGGTGGATTCGCCCTCGCGCAGCGTGGCGCGCTACATGGCGTCCATCGCCGAGCAGTACCTGCCCGATTTCCGCGTGAAGATGGTCTACCGCACCGACCGCTACGGCCGCGGCGGCGACCAGGTGGAGTTCCTCAAGGCCGGCTACCCGGCAATCCGCGTCAGCGAGGCGCACGAGGACTACACCAAACAGCACCAGGACCTGCGCACCGAAGGCGGCATCCACTACGGCGACACCATCGACGGCATCGACTTCCGCTATCTGGCCCGCGTCACCGCGCTGAACACCGTGACCATGGCCGCCATGGCCAACGCGCCGGCGCCACCCACTGGCGTGAAGATCGAAGGCGCACTGGCCAGCGACACCACGGTGAGCTGGAACAAGGTACCGGGCGCCGCCGGCTACCGCGTGCACTGGCGCGACACCACCGCGCCGCGCTGGCAGTTCGCCCGCACGGTGGGCGACGTGACCCAGACGGTGATCAAGGATGTGGTGATCGACGACTGGTTCTTCGGCGTGTCGGCCGTCTCGGCCGATGGCTACGAGAGCCCGGTGGTGTTCCCGGGTCCTTCCGGCAGCTTCGAGCGGCAGGCGCCGGAGCCGGCGCCCGCGGCGAAGTGATGCCGGCGGCTGGCGCCATCGGCGTCAGCCGCGGTGGAACGGCACCAGCTCCGGCATGTGCAGCGAAAAGCCCTGCGCGAGATCGACACCCAGCTCGCGCAGCGCCTGCATCACCGCTTCGCTGGTGACCCACTCGGCCACCACGATCAGGCCGATCTGGTGGCCGATGTCGGTGGCCGCGCGCACCATCGCGTAGCTCACCGGATCATCGAGCATGTCGCGGATGAAGCTGCCGTCGATCTTGATGATGTCCACCGGCAGGTTCTTCAGATAGCCGAACGAGGACATGCCGGCGCCGAAATCGTCCAGCGCCATCCTGCAACCGGCCGTGCGCAGCCGCTGCATGAAGCGGGCGACCTGCGAGAGATGGCGCACCGCCACTGTCTCGGTGATCTCGAAGCACACGCGGCCCGGATCGACGCGATGCAGCGCAAGCAGCTCGATGATGCGGTCGGCCAGCGCGTCGTCTTCCACGCTGGCGCCGGACAGGTTGATCGTGGCCATCTGCAGCGCGCGACCGGCCGGGTGCAGCTGGTCGAAGTGCGCCAGCGCCGTCTCGATCACCCAGCGGTCGATCGCCGGCATCAGCCCGTAGCGCTCGGCCGCGGGCAGGAAGGCACCCGGCACCACCAGTCGGCCGCTCTCTTCGCGAAAGCGCAGCAGCAATTCGATGCGCACGCCGTCGCGGTCGCACGGGGCCAGCGGGGTCAGTTCCTGGTAGGTGAGCCGCAGGCGCCCTTCCTCGCCGGCCCAGCGCAGCCGGTTGGCCCACTCCATCTCGCTGCGGCGGCGCGCGGTCTCGTCGTCGTGCTCGGAATAGAAATGCACGCGGTTACGGCCCAGCTCCTTGGCCATGTAGCAGGCGGTGTCGGCCTGCGCGAACAGCTCGTGCACGTGCAGTCCGGCGCGGTCGATCAGCACGCCGCCCACGCTGGCGCTGATCGAGTAGGTGCGCTGCTCCCACATGAACACGTAGCCGTCGATGCGTTGGCGCAGTTGTTCGGCGGTCGCCTCGGCCGCCTGGCGCGGGCCGCTGTCCGGCAGCAGCACGCCGAACTCGTCGCCGCCGAGTCGGGCGAGCACGGCCTGTGGCCCCAGCTGCTCGCGCATCACCATCGCCAGCTGGGTCAGCAGCTGGTCGCCGGCCATGTGGCCGGAGGTGTCGTTGATCAGCTTGAACTGGTCCAGGTCGATGTACAGCAGGGCGGCCGCCGGCGCACCGCCGGCCACCGCGGCCAGCGCCTCGGCCAGCCGCCGCTCGAATTCGCGCCGGTTGTACAGCTCGGTGAGCGCGTCATGGCTGGCCTGGTGGCTCAACCGCTCGTTGAGCTGGCGCTGCTCGGTGATGTCGGCGGCCACCATCAGCAGCTTGGGCACGCCGTCCAGCGCCACCCGCGCAATCGACACGCTGGCCCAGAAATGCCGCCCGGTTTCGTTGTGCATGAGCGCATCGAGGCGGCTGACCTCGTCGCCCTGCAGGTCGCGCAGCCAGTGCTGCACCTGCGCGTCATCGAACAGCTCCGGCAGCTCGCGCCCGATCAGGCCCTCGCCGAGCCGGTCGCGCGAGGCCTGGTTGGCGTAGGTCACCCGCCCGTCCACCGCATCGGCCAGCACCACCAGCGCGGGCAGCAGCTCGTTGAGCGCGCGAAAGCGCTCCTCGCTCTCGCGGTAGCGCCGGCTCATGCGCCAGCCCAGCTCCACCGCACGCCGCTGGGTGCCGGCCACCGACCACACCAGCAGCGCCAGCAGCAGGGTGATCAGCAGGCCCGACGGCAGCAGCGACTGCGACCAGCCGAAGCGCGAATCGGGCTGCGGCCGATAGCGCATCGCCACCCGCCAGGTGCGGCCGCCGTAGACCAGGTTGCGCACGAAATCGGCGTCGCCGGCCATGGGCGCGGTCGGCTGCGAGTCGAACAGCAGCTGCGGCGCAGCAGTGACGTCGCTGACCCGCACGTGCAGGCGCTCCAGCGCATCGGCGCCAAAGGCACTCCCCACCCAGTCGGACACCCGGAACGACGCCGCAATGGAGCCTGCCAGCCGCGCACTGCGCTCCGCCGCCGACACGGGCGGTGCGCCCGTGCTGTAGATCGGCAGCCGCAGCGTCGCGCCCAGCACGTGTCGGCCCGACGCATCGGTCTGCACCAGCTTGAACGGCGCGGACAGGCTGGACTGGCCGCTGTCGCGGGCAGCCACCAGTGCGGCCATGTTGTGCGCCTGCCCGTTGACGACCAGCCCGAGCAACCGCTCGTTGCCGGCCAGCGGCTGCACCAGCCGGGTGACATAGCGCTCTCCGTCCGCCCCGCGCTCGCGCCGCGCGTAGGCCAGCGCCATCAGGCTGGGAAACAGATCGCGCGGACGCAGGTTGTCGTAGAAGTGCGCGAAGTCATCCACGGTGACGTCGTCCGACGCGATGAACAGCGTCTGCACCGCGCGCATCAGCAGCTCCGACGAGGCCAGCCGCGTTTGCAGCGCCACGTAGTTCTTGTCGGCCAATTCGTGCATGGCAGCGCGCTCCGCCGCCTGCTGGCGCGCGCGCTGCTGGTGATGCACCAGCACGGTGAGGCCCACGCCGACCAGCAAGGTCAGCAGCACCCACCACCCTGACCACGCCCCTGCCGGCGGACGGGGCGCCATGCCATCCGCCAGGACCGTGGGCGGCGGGGCAACGGCACGTGGGGGCGCGGCGGAAGGATGGCTCAATCGGGAATCCGTGGTGCCGGCAGTGACCGGTTGTCGGCTATCTGAGCACATCCAGACGGCAGGCGCCGTGCGGACTTGAGCAGGGAGCGGGCCGCCCGCCCACACGATCCACGCTGCAGCCGGTCACGGCGCGGGCCGGGCGGCGTGCCGCAACTCGTGAACGGGCCGGGGCGAAGGGAGCGCGCGGAGCGGGCCTGACCGCCAGGCGGTGAGCACGTCCAGGAGACGCGTGAGCTCAACAGGGCGGTGCGCTCAGCTGCCGCGCGGCTTGGCCCGGTGGGTGGGCGTGGCGCTCCACGGATCGTCCGGCCACGGGTGGCGCGGATAGCGGCCCTTGAGCTCCTTCTTCACCTCCGGATAGGTGCGCTCCCAGAAGCCCTTCAGATCCTGCGTGACCTGGATCGGCCGGCCCGCGGGCGACAGCAGGTGCAGCGTCACCGGCACGCGGCCGCCGCCGATCCGCGGCGTGTCGGCGAGGCCGAACAGTTCCTGCAGCTTCACCGCCAGCACCGGCGGCTCACCCGGCGCGTACTCGAGCCGACGACTCTGGCCGCTGGGCACGGTGAGCTGGTCGGGCGCCTGCGCGTCGAGGGTGCGGCGCTGCTCGTAGTCGAGCATGGCGGCGAGCGCCTGCGACAGCGATTCGCCGGCCAGCGCATCGAGCCCTCGCTTGCCTTCCAGATGCGGCGCCAGCCAGTGCTCCAGCGTGGACAGCAGCGGCGCGTCGCTGACGTCCGGCAGGCCAAGCTCGGGCATCCACTGGCGCAGCGCCTGGATCCGCCCGCGCAGCCGGCGCGCGGACTCGCTCCACGGCAGCGCCTCCAGTCCGCGGCTGCGCACCGCGGCGAGCAGCGCGGGCAGCGCGTCGGCCGGTTGCACCGGCACGCTGCGTCGCTCCAGCACGATGGCGCCGAAGCGCTGCTCCTCGAACGCTTCCACCGCGGCGCGCGCGTCGTTCCAGCGCAGCACCCGCTCGCGCACGAAGGCGGCGGGAAAGTCGCGGTCGAGCTGGCGCGGATCGAGCGGCGCGGCGGCGAGGATCAGGCTGTCGCGCGCCTCGTGGCGCAGATCCAGCGCCACCAGCCACGGCTCGCCGAGCAGCGCGGTCTGCTCGTGCAAACGGGCGCCGCGGCCGTTCGCCAGCGTGTAGCGCAGCGGCTGGCTGGCATCGCGAAAGGCGATGCGGTCGGGAAAGGCATGCGCCAGCAAATCGCCCACCGCGTGGCTGTCCGGCACGCCGGCCAGGGATGGTCCAGTGTCGCG
>DASUJJ010000217.1:0-3651 GCA_036279335.1 Dyella sp. | reverse complement strand
GGTTCCACACCAGCACCATCGCGATGCAGCGGGCCAGGCCGATCAGGATCAGGCCGGTCATGTATTCGGGGTGGTCGCGCAGGAAGATCACCGCCAGCGCGAACATCAGCAGCGGCCCGGTCACCCAGTTCTGCAGCAGCGACAGCCACAGCAGCCGGCGATCGGCGAACACCTGATGCAGCTCCTCGTAACGCACCTTGGCCAGCGGCGGATACATCATCAGCACCAGGCCGATGGCGATGGGGATGTTGGTGCTGCCGATGCTCAGGCGGTCGAGCGCCGCGGGCAAGCCGGTGAACACCGAGCCGAGCAGCACGCCCAGCGCCATGGCAGCGAAGATCCACACGGTGAGGTAGCGGTCGAGGAACGAGAGGCGAAGGCGCGGGGCGGCGGCGGTCATCGGTGAGCCTGCAAACAAGGGAAGTGGATCAGCCGACGCGACGGCCCTGGGCATCCAGCACCGCCTCGCCGTCCTCCTTGACGAAGGCGCCGCGCGGCCGCAGCGGCAGCAGGTCGAGCACGCGCTCGGACGGGCGGCACAGCGCCACGCCCAGCGGCGAGACCACCAGCGGGCGGTTGAGCAGGATCGGATGGGCGACCATCGCGTCGAGCAGTGCGTCGTCCGACAGCGAGGCGTCGTCCAGCCGCAGCTCGGCGTACGGAGTGCCCTTCTCGCGGATCAGCGCGCGCAGCGGCTCGCCGGTACGCGCGGCGAGTTGAGCGAGCAGCGCGCGGCTCGGCGGCGTTTTCAGGTACTCGATTACGTGGGGCTCGAAGCCGCAGTGGCGGATCAGGGCCAGCGTGTTGCGCGAGGTGCCGCAGGCGGGGTTGTGGTAGATCACCACGTCGAAAGAGGTCTCGGTGTCGGTCATGCCTTGGCCTTGGTCGGAGGGCAGCAGGCCAGCTCGGCCAGCAGCGGGGTGCACAGTTCGGGGTGGGCGTTGCAGCAGTCGTGGGCGAGAAACAGCATCAGGCCGCGCAGCGTGTCGAGTTGGGCGCGATAGATCATCGAGCGGCTGTGCCGTTCGGCGTGCACCAGGCCGGCACGCGCCAGCACGCCCAGATGGGTCGACATGGTGTTCTGCGGCACGTCGAGCGATACGGCCACGTCGCCGGCCGCCAAGCCGAGCGGCTCGTTCGCCACCAGCAGGCGGAACACCGCCAGCCGGGTGGGCTGGGCGAGAGCGGCCAGCGTGGCGAGTGCGTCGTCGTTATCCATGCATCCAGAATCACCGATATATAGGCGCGTTGCAAGCAGCGGAAAGACGAAGCCCCGCGCGTGGCGGGGCTTCGTCGGAACCTCTCAGAAGCGTGTGGACTGGTGTTGCGACACTGACATTCAGCAACGTCCAGAACCGTAAGAACGCAGCCCCCGATCGAGTCGGGGGCAGGCTCTGTGCGGGACGCTCTTCGGGCACATCGGTGAAAAGCAGTCGCGCACAGGGTGCGCTCTTACATGTTTCGCCAGGGGACTAGTCGCCCATCTGCTTCTGCAGGTGTTCGCGGCGCTCCTGCGCGTCGAGCGAGAGCGTGGCGATCGGGCGGGCGTCGAGACGATCCACCCCGATTTCCTCATCGGTCTCTTCGCAGTAGCCGTAGCGGCCCTCTTCAATTCGGCGCAGCGCCTTGTCGATCTTGGAGATCAGCTTGCGGTAGCGGTCGCGGGTACGAAGCTCCAGCGAGTTCTCGGTTTCGCGCGTGGCGCGCTCGGCCTCGTCACCCACATCGCGCACTTCGTCGCGCAGGTTTTCCATCGTCTGGCGCGACTCCTCGACGAGCTGTTCACGCCAGTCGCGGAGCTTGTTGCGGAAGTACGCGAGGTGCCTGGGCCCCATGTACTCCTCATTGGCAGACGGGCGGTAGCCCTTGGGCAGGTCGATCGTGGTGGTCGCCGGGAGCGCGTAGCGCCCGTCTTCCTTGGTCACGCCGTTGTCGGAAATTGCAGCAGCTTTATTCATTGAGGACGACTGGGACTTCTGTTTCTTGGGAGGAGTATGGCTCGCGGTGGCCGTGGCCACGCGCGGAGTCGCCAGTGCCGTGGCGCTGGCGACCTTGCCTTTGAATACGGCAGCCGACGCCGGCGCCGGGCTCGCCGCGACAGGCTTCACTGCCGCGACCGGCTTTGCAGGCGACTTCGACGACGGTTTCGCCGCCACCGGTGCGGGCGCGGATTTCACCGCGGCCTTCTTCACCGGCGCCGGCTTGCCGGCGGCTGCCTTCTTGGCAACGGTCTTGACCGGCGCTTTCTTTACAGCGGCGGGCTTGGCAACTTTCCTGGTCGACGCGGTTTTCGCTACGACCGGCTTTTTCACTGCGGCGGTTTTGGCCGCCGGCTTCTTCACGGGTGCGCTCTTGGCCACCGGCTTTTTCGCCAACGCCTTCCTGGCGACTGGCTTCTTCGCCGGCGCCGCCTTCGCGGGGCTCTTGCCGGCGGGCTTCTTGGCTACCGTCTTCTTGGCTACCGTCTTCGGTGCCGCGGCCTTCTTCGGTACTGGCTTGGCCGATGTGCGGACTCCGCGCGAGGCGGACGCAGCGGGTTTGGCCTTCGCGGCCCTGGCGGATTTCGCCGTGGCCGCGGGCTTGTTCTTCTGCGCCTTTACGGCGGTCGAACTACGCGTGGTTTTCGCCATTTCCCTTCACCGTTTTGGCCGTGGCGGCCGGGTGTTATAGCCGATGTGCCCTTGCACCAGCAAGCGCACTTTCTGGAATACTGGCGCACTACGAACCGCCAGCCGTCTTGGCCGCGTGAACCGTCTTGACCCGATTCCTGCTGTTTCTGCTCCGCTTGTACAAACGCTGGCTCAGCCCCTTGCTGGGACAGCGCTGTCGCTTCTACCCCAGTTGCTCCGATTATGCACGCATTGCCGTCGCGCGCTTCGGTCCGCTGCGCGGCGGTGCGCTGACGCTGTGGCGACTCGCGCGCTGCCATCCGCTATGCAGCGGTGGCGAGGATGCCGTGCCCGAGCAGGTCGTGTTCCGTCGCTGCCGGCCCCATCAACCCCATCCACACGACCACGCTTCGTCCGGAGATTCCAACCATGTGCACTGACTTGGACACCCCGCGCGCGTGGCTGGCCCATGGCGGCCGCCTCGCAACCGCGGCCGACGATCGCAGGGTCAGCGCGGCAGCACGCGTGTGGCTCCCTCGATGAAGCACTGGGCGAGCGCGCTGGCGCTGATGCTGCTTTCTGTCCTCGCGCAGGCAGACGCACAAGAGCCCATTCCGCGCTCTATTTCGCAAGGCCAACTGGTGATTGCGCAGTTGCCCGCCGGCAGCACCGCGAGGCTCGACGGCAAGCCGCTGCGCGTGGGGCCGGACGGCAGCGTGGTATTCGGCGCCGGTCGCGATGAAATCGGCCCGCTCGTGCTGACGTTCGGCGGCGGGTATCAGGATCAGCGCACCGTGCGCATCACCGTGACACCCCGTGACTGGCCCATCGAACGGGTCGACGGCGTGCCACCAAAGACCGTGAATCCGCCGCCGGCGACTGCCGCGCGCATCCGTCGCGAGCAGGCCCAGGTCACCGCAGCGCGCGGGCGAGACGATTCGCGCGAGGATTTCCTGCACGGCTTTGTCTGGCCTGTGCATGGGCGCATCAGCGGGCGCTTCGGCAACCAGCGCATCTACAACGGTGACCCGCGCGCTCCGCA
>DASUJJ010000216.1:0-3782 GCA_036279335.1 Dyella sp. | reverse complement strand
CCGCTCGGTCGCCATCATCCGGCCCATGGGGCTGGTGGTTGCTGGGCGGCTTTTCCGCTGCGCTCGTGGCAGCTGTGTTGCTCGGGCGCCTGCCCGTGGCAGTGCCGGCCGCATGCGCGGTCATCAGCGTGCTCACGTTTGCGCTCTATGCGCACGACAAGTCCGCTGCCAGGGCAGGGCGGTGGCGCACGCCGGAACAAACCCTGCACCTGCTCGCGCTGGCCGGCGGCTGGCCCGGGGCCTTGATCGCCCAGCAACTCTTGCGTCACAAGTCGAGCAAGGCGTCGTTTCGCGGCGTGTTCTGGGTCACCGTGGCGGCGAATGTTGCGCTCGTGCTGTGGCTGGCATCGGCCCGCGGCGCCGCGCTGCTGGCGTCCGTGTTCAGCGGTTAGCGGTCAAGTGCAGGGCAAGGAGTCGCCCCGCGTGTCGTCCGCACTGCCTGGCGCGTTCGGGCCGCTCGATCGACCGCGAAGACTCACGCCGCGATCCGATGCTCGTAGTACGGATGCCGCTTGTCGTCGAAGATCGCGTAGAGCTCGGCCAGCCTGCTGGGGTTGGGCCGCAGCCAGGCGTCCACGTGCTCGGGCTTGAGGTTGATGATGGTGCGGTCGTGGCCGGCGGCCGCCACTTCCGGCTCCGGGTCGTCGGTGATCGCGGCGAAGCTGAGCAGGTCGGGCAGCTTGCCGGCGGGGTCGGTCCAGCGTGACCACAGGCAGGCCACCAGCATCGGCTCGCGATCGCGCGGCGTGAACTGCAGCACCCGGTGGGTGCCGTCCGCCCCTTCGACGTTCTCGTAGAACGTGTCGACCACCATGAGTGCGTGCGTGTGGCCGAATTGCGCCTTCCAGAAGCCTTCGAGGTTGTCGCGCCGCGCGTTGTAGGTGCCGGGAAACCTGGCGTCGAAGAACGCCGGCTTGCCGGCGGGGCGGCACTGGTAACGCATGGGTTGGATGACGGTGCGATCACCCTCGGCGACAAGCACGGGCGCGTACATGCCCGGGTAGATGCGGCGGTCGCGTTCCAGCGACTCCGTGCGCGACAGGTCGTCCAGGTCGCGCTGCGCCCGCGCCATCTTGTCGGTGGCCACGCGCTGGTCGTTAGCGGCTTTCCTGGTGGGCCGCGGACCGGCGAGGATCACCTCGGCGCCCGCGCGGCGTTCGCCTTGCGCGCGCAGCTCGTCGTGCAGCACCGCTTCGGCGGCCCGGTTGGCCTCGCGCACGGCCCTCGCCAGCGCCATCCCCTCGGCGCTGCGCACGTCCAGCAGGGAATCGCGGGTGGCCTTGGGCAGCTTGCGGATCCACCCGGCCGAACCACCCAGTTCGTCGATGAGGCGGGCGAACGCCTTCACGTCCAGTTCGCCGCCCAGCTTGCGGTAGCGCTGCCAGTCCGCCCACACCTGCGCCGAGTAACACATGGCGTTCAACCCGCGGCTGTGATGGTCACCCCAGCCTACACCGATGTCGCACGGGCCCGGCCCGCGGCTCACGTTCACGCGGGCAGCACTCGGCGGCCCGCACACCGGGCTACCATCGCCGCTGCCCCTGACCCGCCCCACGGAAATCCCATGACCGACGAGATGAAACGCTGCCCGGCCTGCGCCGAGCTGATCCAGGCGGCGGCCCGCAAATGCCGCTTCTGCGGCACCGACATCGCGGCGTACGAATTGGCACACGAGGCCAGCGTGGAGCAGACGCTGTTCGTCGGTCACCCCAAGGTGATCTACAGCTTCGGGCAGATCGTGCTGGCGGTGTGCACGTTGGGCCTGGCGCTGATCGTGTACTGGCTGCGCAGCCTGAGTCTCACATTCACCATCACCACCCAGCGCGTGCGGGTGGAGCGGGGCTTGCTTTCGAAGGCGCAGGACAACGTGGAGCTGTTCCGCATCGACCACTTCGACATCCTCAAGCCGCTGGGCATGCGCCTGCTCGGCCAGTGCCGCGTCACGCTGCACTCGTCCGACGAGGAGATGGCGCTGGTCAACCTCTACGGCATCCCCGACCTCGAAGCGATGGCCGACACCCTGCGCGAATGCTCGCTGCGCGAACGCACCCGCCGCCGCGTGCTGCCGATGGAGCAGCTGTAGCGAGCCGGCGGCCCGCGCAGCCCACGGAAAACCAGCCAGCGGCATCGCCAGCCAAGCCCCTGGGCGCGACGGATGCAGTGGCGCGCGCGGGCGCTGCCCGCGGCACACCGGGCGCCACGTGGCCGTGGCGGGCCGGGGCGGATCGACGGGCTGATACGCTTGCGGACTGGTGCTACCCCGGAAGTCCCGATGGATCCCCTGTTCGAAGAACTCGACTACTGCCCCACGCCGATCGGGCCGGTGAGCCTGCGCCGGCGCATGGAGCTCACCGTCAAGCGCGTGGTGTACGAGGTGAAGCTGGGCGACGAGTTCCTGATGTCGAGCCTGTTCACTGCCTCCGAGGAGGCGCTGGCGCGGCTGGGCCTGGCGGCGCTGCCGGGCGAGCGGCTGGACGTGGTGGTCGGCGGGCTGGGCCTGGGCTACACGGCGCGCGCGGTGCTGGAGGATGCGCGGGTGGCGTCGCTGGCAGTGGTGGAATACCTGGTGCCGGTGATCGCCTGGCATCGCGATGGCCTGCTGCCGCTGGGGCCGGAGCTCACCGGCGACGCGCGCTGCCGCTTCGTGCAGGGCGACTTCTTCGAGATGTCCGCCGCGGCCGAGGGCTTTGATCCGGAGCAACCGGGCCGGCGCTTCGACGCCATCCTGCTCGACATCGACCACTCGCCCGAGGCGCTGCTGGACGAGCGCAGCAGCAGCTTCTACCGCTCCGAAGGGCTGCGCGGGCTGGCCCGCCACCTCAAGCCCGGCGGCATCTTCGGCCTGTGGTCGAACGATCCCCCCGATCCGGCCTTCACCGAGCGCCTGGCCGGCGTGTTCGCCGAGGCGTGGGCCGAGCCGGTGACCTTCGACAATCCGCTGCTGGGAAACCGGTTCACGCAGAGCGTGTATCTCGCCCGCGCGGCGCAGTAGCCGTGGGCAAGCCGAGGCGTGAGTCGATTGCGCGCGCTGCGCCGTGATGCCATCTACTCCGTGCGGCTTGTGCAGAGCGGGGCCATGCACGGAGAGCATGCACGACCCGCGTGGAGTGCGGCCATCAGGCCGGTGGTCGATTGCTTTGCCCTTGTGTGATGGCGAAGGGCTGGCCGTGACATGCCATGCCACCGCCGCTTGCAGAGCGGCCGCCGATTCCTGCACGCACCGTCGCCCTCGACTGCCACGTGCGCAACGACATCGTTCGTGCAGGCACGTGGAAACGCCCGCTGCACGGCGTAGAGAAAATGTGTGTAACGCCGCTCGCAGAAGTGACGTGCACCTCGTTCCAAGGTCGCTCTGCGGCACATGCCACCCGGGCGTGACCGGGTGCACACTCGGCGCGTCGACGCCATCGCTGTTTCGCCGCACTCTGCATCTGCCTGCATGGTTCAGGCCCCGGAGCGTTGTGAACGTGATCTTGACCGCCGTGATCGGCCGCGCACGCCACCCGTACGGGGTGTGCCATGGGTGAGCGCACGCCGCGGGCAGATCAGGCGCACCGCACCGGGCCGCACGGCATTCGCGGCTGGCTGGCCATCGGTTTGTTTGCGCTGATCGCGCTGTTCACGCTGGCCTCGCTGTTCGCCTCGCGCCGCGAGCGGCCGCGGATGCCCGCGCCCGCCCCGGCGCCGGCGACCCAGCCGGTGCTGCCCACGGTGCAGCTGTGGCTGAGCACCGCCGATCGCCGGCTGCAGCTGGCGCGCCAGCCGGACATCGCGATGGCGCC
>DASUJJ010000215.1:0-9642 GCA_036279335.1 Dyella sp. | reverse complement strand
TGCATGCAAAAGCCCAGCGCCAGCGCGCCGACCGTGGCAATGGCGACGTGCGAGGCGGCCTCGGCGAACGACAGCCGTGCCACCTGCACGCGGCCATCGTCGCCCAGATGACGCCGCCAGCGCAGCCAGCCGTAGACGATGAGGCCGGCGAAGGCGAGCTGGAGCAGCGCATCGGAGTAGAGCTTTGCCTCGACGAAGATCCCGCCGTAAACCAGTACCGAGGCCAGCCCTACCGGCCAGCACCACGGGCGGCGCTGGGCGGTGAGCCACACCGCCCAGGCACTGATCAACGCACCGACCAGCTCGACGAGGGTCACGCTCAGAATCCGACCGTCACCGCCAGCCGCGCCAGCCGCGGTGCCCCCGGGAACAGGTAGGTGTCACCGTAGGCGCCGCCGGTGTCGCGCCAGTAGAAGGTGTTGAACACGTTGTCCACGCTCAGGTGCCAGGTCATCGGGTGGCCGCTCCAGTCGGTGGTGTAGCGCAGGCCGGCGTCGAACACGTTGTACGCGGGCACGCGTGCGCGGCCGTCCGGCGTGGCCGGGTTGGCGCTGGCGTAGCGCCAGCCGCCGAGCAGACCGATATTGGCCGCCACTGGCAGGCGGTAATCCAGATAGACGGCCGAACGCAGGCGCGGCACGTTGACGATCTGATGGCCCTCGTAACTCGGCGTGCCGGTGTCGCGTGCACGAGCCTGGATCAGGTTGATGCTGGCGGTGAGGCGCAAGTTCTCGTTGACCCGTCCTGCGGCGTTGAGCTCCAGCCCGGTATGCACCTGCTGGCCGCGCTGCACGAAGGTGAAACCGTAGGCCGAGCTGTCCGGCTGGGCGTACTGGTAGGGCTGGCGGATGCGGTACAGCGCGCCCTGCAGGCTCAGCGCGTCGCTCCACTCGTACTTCACGCCGGCCTCGAGCTGGCGCGAATGCACGGGTGCCAGGATCTCGCCGCCGTTGGTGGTCCAGTACGGCGCCTCGGCGCCCAGCGAGAGGTTCTCGCTGTAGCTGGCGTAGACGGTGAGCGGGGCGGTCGGCTGCCACAGCACGGCGGCCTGCGGCAGGGTCTTGCTCAGGCGCGTGTGGCGTTCGAGCACGAGACCGCTGTCGTCGTAGGCGCGCTCGTCCAGCCGCACGAAGCGGGCGCCGGCCAGCAGCTGCCACTGCGTGCCGAAGTGCACGCGATCCAGTGCGAACAGCGCGCGCTGCCAGCTGGTGAAGGTGCGCGCCGAGGGGCCCGGCTGGTTGGGCGAGGGCGCGAAGTAGGGCGGGTCAACCTGATCAATGTTGCCGGTGCCGACGTAGTCGTAAACATACGGACGCTGGTCCACCGTGCGGCGGAACGCGCTGGCGCCCATGCTCACTTCATGGCTGACGCTGCCCGTGTCGAAGCCGCCCTTGAGCACCGCGCGCACTTCGTCGTTCTGGCGGGTGTCGTCGGGGCTGCGGAAGTCGTAGATGTCGTAGTCGCCGTTGGGCGCGAAGAACTGGCCCGGAAACTCGCCGGTGGCGCACTGCGGCGCATAGAAGCAGCCGTAGGCGAAGGCTACGTTGTCGTCGATCACCGTGTGGCTGTGACCGGCCGAGAGCTGCGCGCTCCACTGCTCGCTGAAGCGGTAGTTGAAGCGCGCGGTGGTGTTGCTGGAATGAATGCCCACCGGCTGCTGCCACGGCTCGTAGCCGAGCAGGCGTGTGTTGCTGGGATGCGCCGGGATCGTGGTGCCGCCGAGCAGCTGGTAGCCGGACGCCGAGCGCTGGCCGCTGGTCTGGTAATCGGTGTCCAACTGCAGCGTGGCGCGCTCGCTGATTTTCCAGTCCGCTGCCAGCGACACGAAGCTGCGCCGGCCGGGCGTGTGCTGCACGTAGGAGTGGATGTCCTCGTGCGCGGCGTTCACGCGCACGCCGAAGCTGGGGCTGAGCCAGCCGCCGATGTCCACCGCGGCGTAGCGCGAGCCGTGCGAGTCGGTGCCCAGCGTGGCGGTGCGCACGTTGGCCGGGCGCTTGCTGACGTAATTCACCAGGCCGCCCGGTGCCACGATGCCGGCCTCCAGCCCGCCCAGGCCCTTGAGGATTTCCACCCGCTGCTTGTCCTCCAGCGGGGTGAGCTGTTCGCCGTTGATGGTCATGTCGTTGAGGCGGTAGGCGGTAGCCAGATCCAGCACGAAGCCGCGGATGGCGAGATCCTGGTAGTAGCCCACCGGCGCGTAGTTGTCGCCCACCGCGGCATCGGCGCGGGCCAGCTCGCTGAGCGTGCGCGGCTGGCGGTCGTCGATCTGGTCGCGGGTGATCACGGTGACGGCGGCCGGGGTGTCGTGCAGCGGCGCGTTGCCGAAGCTGCCGAAGGTGTCCACCTGCGAGCTCTCCGCCCGGTAGCCCTTGTCAGTGTTGGCGGTGACCTGCACCGCGCCCAGGCGCTTGGCCTGGTCCGAATCGTGCGTGGCCTGGTCGGCGGCGTGCGACGGTGCGGCCGCAGCAAATGCGAGCGCGGAAATCAGGGCAGCAGCAAGGGGATGGCGGTGCAGGGGATTCATGGTCGTCGTCGTCTCAAGAGGGCAGGACGAAGCGACGGCGCGGCATCGACGCACGAACGTGCGCGATGCTGCTGCAAGCTCCCTACGCCGGTGCTAGCCGGATCAGGTTCCAAGGGACTCTCTCAGCCCGGCATTTCGCCGGGCACCCCCGCTTCAAGGCGCGCATTGAACCACGAAATGTGGTCGGTGCGTCAGGCCGCGGCGCGAATGGCGTCCAGCAGGGCTTGCCCGGGCAGCGTGGAAAACCACGCGGCGTGGCCGCGCAGGAAGGTGTCGTAGGCGACGTCGGCGGCGTGGCGGTCCTTGGTGACGGCGTGGAAGTACTCCACTTCCGACAGCGCGAAATCCACGTGCACCACGGGCAGCAGGTCAGCCAGCAGATGGACGTCCAAACGGTTCAGCGGACGCACCTGCCGGTAACCGGCGATCAGCGCGAGCGCGATCTCGGTGTGCACGGCGGCGTCGCCGGTATCGAGTTGCAGCCAGGCGATGGCGTTGCGCTCGATCGCGGTGGCCAGGTCGAACAGCGCAAAGTTGGCGGCAGCCAGCCCGAAATCGAGCACGGTGGTGATCGTGGCCTCGTCGCCCGCGCCGCTCCAGCACAGGTTGGAGACATGCCAGTCGCCGTGGGTCCACAGCCGCGGCTGCCGGGCCAGCGCGGGCTGCGCGTGCTGCCACGGCGCGAACAGCGCGGCGAGGTCGCTGTGCCAGTCGCGCCCGCGCAGGTAGTCGGCCAGACCGGGTCGTTGGGGGAGCTGCGCTGCAAGGGCCTCCACCGGGTCAACGGCGGTGATCAGCTCGCTGCGCGCCACCAGCACGTGACTGCTGCGCTGTGTCGCCGAATGGCCTTCTGCGGCCTGATGCATGCGGGCGAGCATCAGGCCGGCGGTGAAGGCGTGTGCGACACGGGCGGGTGGCGACCAGGAGATCGTTTCCCGATAGATATCCAGGCCTGCCGCCTGCTCGTGCACTTCGTAAACCCACTCGCCGCGCTCGATCGCCGTTTCTCCGCGTGCGTCGGCGAGCAGGTGCGCGAGCGGCATGCCCGCGCGCTGCAGATAGACGATGAAGTCGTGCTCCTCGCGCAGCGTGGCGGCGCTGCGCACGCTCTGGTGGTGGCGCTTCACGAACACCGTGGCGCGAACGGTCTGCACCAGACAGGCAGCCGACAGCGGTCGCGGGCTGTGCCAGACGATCCGCGCGGGCAGCGCGAGCTGCGGCATCTTGCTCAGCACCGCCTGCACCTCGTCGGCGCTCAGGGCGGGCCAGTCCGGCGCGATCTCGTCGCCGGCCAGGCCGTGCACGCGGTGGGAGGAGTCGGTCATGGTCGGATCGCGCAGGGACACAAGCACGCGATTATCGCCCAAGGGTGGGTCATCGCCCGGTGTCCGGCTTTCCGCGGCCATGCGGCATCGCGTCTAATGGGCGTTCTGCCCGCTGCCGTGTGCTGGTCCGATGATTGCGTTGCTGCTGCTGTTTGTCTGTCTTGCGCTGGGTGCGCTGGTGGCGCGTTTCGCGCGTCCGCCGGCGGGCATCGTGCAGGGGCTCAACTGGTGGGTGCTCAACATCGCGCTGCCGGCACTGGTGCTGGCGATGATTCCGCGCGTCCATTTTGATCGGCACATCTGGTTTCCCGTGGCGACGATGTGGGTGACGTTCTTTGGCGCCTGGGCGCTGTTCGCCACGCTCGGTCGCGCGCTGCATTGGCCGCGTCAACGCATTGGCGCGCTGACCCTGGTCTGCGGCCTGGGCAATACCTCCTTCATGGGCTACCCGATGGTGGAGGCGATGCACGGCAAGCCGGGGCTGGCGCTGGCGGTGGTGGCCGATCAGCTGGGCTGCTTTCCGCTGCTGGCTGCCGGCGGCATCGTGGTGGCGTCGCTGTATTCCGGGCGCCAGCCGAGTGCGGCGCTGGTGCTGCGGCGCATTGCCACGTTCCCCGCTTTCATCGCGCTGCTGATCGGCATCGTTGCAGGCATGGCCGGCGGCTGGCCGGAAGCACTCGACCACCTGTTCCTGCAGTTGGGGCAGACGCTGACGCCGCTGGCGCTGTTCTCGGTGGGCCTGCAGTTCAAGCTGCACGTGGAGCGTGATCAGATCGGCGCGCTGTCGACCGGTCTGGGCTGGAAACTGCTGCTCGCCCCGCTGGCCGGCTGGGCGCTGGGGTGTGCCTCGGGAGTGGATGGCCTCACGCTGTCGGTAGGCGTGCTGCAGGCGGCGATGGCGCCCATGGTCTCGGCCACCATCCTGGCCGACCAGTACGACCTCGAACCCCGCCTGGCCAATACGGTGCTGGGCGCCGGCATCGTGCTGTCGCTGGCGACGGTGCCGCTGGCCAATGTGCTGATGGGTGGTTGAGCGATGGCGGCAGAACTGACCGAAGTGCGCGTGGATGTGTGGCTGTGGGCGGCCCGCTTCTTCAAGACGCGCAGCCTTGCCAAGCAGGCGATCGGCGGCGGCAAGGTGGAGTTCAACGGCGGTCCGTGCAAGGCGGCGCGCCCGGTGCGCGTGGGCGACCGGTTGGTGGTGCGTCGCGGCGAGGAGACGATGGAAGTCGAGGTGCTGGGGCTGTCCGAGCAACGCGGGCCGGCACCCGTGGCGCAGGCGCTGTACCGCGAAAGCGAGGCCAGTCGCCTCGCGCGCGAGGCGTTGAAGGAGCAGCGGCGGCTGGGCGGTGCCCCGGTGCGTCCGCCGGGCCGACCGGGAAAGCACGACCGCGCCGCCTTGCGGCGACTCAAGGACAGCGGCAACGACAGCGAAATCTGAGTGCCGTCGCACAGGGCGCTCGCGCCGCAGGCTGCGGCGATTGCGCTGTGGCGCCACTGCGTCGAGACTAGGCGCGGGGCAAAGAAGGGGAGGGGCACATGTCCGGATTCGATCTGTTCAAACGCTTGATGGGCAGCGCCGGCGAGCGCCGGCAGCATGTGCCGCGCATCCAGGCGGCGCGCGGTGCGCGCATGCTGGTGGTGGATGATTCGCCCACCATCCGCGCCGTGCTCGGCAAGATGCTCAAGCAGGACGGCTATTCGGTGTCCGCCGCCGGTGACGGCGAGACGGCGCTGGCGATGGCGCGCAGCGAGAAGCCCGAGCTGATCTTTCTGGACATCGTGATGCCTGGCATGAACGGCTTTGCCGTGCTGCGCGCGCTGCGCCGCGAGCCGGACACGCACGGCATTCCGATCGTGATGATCAGCGGCAACCTGCAGGCCACCGAGCAGTTCTACGTGCAGCGTTTCGGCGCCGACGACTTCATGAAGAAGCCGTTCGGCCGCGCCGAGGTGTTCACCCGCATCCAGCAACTGGTGGAAGCCGGCCGTCTCGCCGCGCGCGACCCGATCCAGGATCCACCGCAGGACCTGCCCAGCGAGGACACCGATGGGCACGATGCGATTCCCGACGTGGCGCTGCCGGATGCCGATGATCCGCACATGGTCACGCCCAGCATCACTGGTCCGCTGATCGAGCCAGGCCACGATCCCGAGCCTGTCGAGCCGAAAAACCGCGCCAGCGGCGATTGACGCCGCCGCGCGGTGATCGCGCAAATACAGAAGGCACGGGTGCGGGCACCCGTGCCTTCTGCGTTGTGGCTGTCGGTGAAGCGGCCCGGCGCCTGCGCACCGGGCACCACCCTCAGGCGAGGTCGAAACGGTCGAGGTTCATCACCTTGACCCAGGCGGCCACGAAGTCCTTGACGAACTTCTGCTGGCCATCGGCGCTGGCATAGACCTCGGCCAGCGCGCGCAGCACGGCGTTGGCGCCGAACACCAGGTCCACGCGGGTGCCGGTGTAGTTCACCCTGCCGGTCTGGCGGTCGCGTCCCTCGTAATGGTGGCCGGCAGGCTTCCACTCGGTGGCCATGTCCAGCAGGTTGACGAAGAAGTCATTGCCGAGCACGCCGGGGCGATCGGTGAACACGCCGTGGCGGCTGCCATCAGCGTTTGCACCCAGTACGCGCAGACCGCCGACCAGGGCGGTCATCTCCGGTGCGGTGAGGGTGAGCAACTGCGCCTTGTCCACCAGCAGGTGCTCGGCGATGGCCTCGTCCGGGTTCTGCAGATAGTTGCGGAAGCCATCGGCCAGCGGCTCCAGGTACTGGAACGAGTCCACGTCGGTCTGCTCGGCGGTCGCATCGACACGGCCCGGGGCGAACGGCACCTCCACCACGAAGCCGGCCGCCCGGGCCGCCATCTCGATACCCACGCCGCCGGCCAGCACGATCACGTCAGCCAGCGACGCCTTGCCCGACGCCTGCTGGATCTGCTCCAGCGTCGGCAGCGCCTTGATCGCCTCGGCGTTGACGGCCCAATCCTTCTGCGGCGCCAGACGGATGCGCGCGCCGTTGGCACCGCCGCGCTTGTCGCTGCCGCGGAAGGTCGAGGCCGAGGCCCAGGCGATCGATACCAGCTGCGACACGCTCAGTCCCGACGCCGCGATCCTGGCCTTGAGGTCGGCGATGTCCGCAGCGGTCGGGGCGTGGGTGGGTGGCGGCAGCGGGTCCTGCCACAGCAGGTCTTCGGTCGGCGCTTCGGGGCCGAGGTAGCGCGCCTTGGGGCCCAGATCCCGATGGGTCAGCTTGAACCAGGCGCGGGCGTAGGCGTCGGCGAACGCCTGCGGGTCATCACGGAAGCGGCGCGAAATCTTCTCGTAGGCCGGATCGAAGCGCAGCGACAGGTCGGTGGTGAGCATGGTCGGCTTGCGCGGCGGCGAGTCCGGCGTGGGGCCGGGAATGATCGCCTCGGCGCCCTTGGCCACCCACTGGTGCGCGCCGGCCGGGCTCTTCTCCAGCTCCCACTCGAAGTCGAACAGGAAGTTGAAGTAGTCGTTGCTCCACTGCACCGGCGTGCGGGTCCAGGTGACTTCCAGGCCGGAGCTGATGGTGTCCTTGCCCACGCCGCTGCCGAAGCTGCTGCTCCAGCCGAAGCCCTGCTTTTCAAGCGGTGCGGACTCCGGCACTCCCTCGACATGCGTAGCGGGACCGGCGCCGTGGGTCTTGCCGATGGTGTGGCCGCCGCCGATCAGCGCCACGGTCTCCTCGTCGTTCATCGCCATGCGGGCGAAGGTCTCGCGGATGTCGTGCGCGGCGGCGAGCGGGTCCGGCGTGCCGTCCGGGCCCTCCGGGTTCACGTAGATCAGGCCCATCTGCACGGCGGCCAGCGGGTTGTCGAGCTTGCGCTCGCCAGGCTTGCTCTGCGCGTAGCGGCTGTTGGGCGTGTTGCTGGCCGCCAGCCACTCGGTTTCCCGGCCCCACGACACATCCTGGTCGGGCTCCCACACGTCTTCGCGGCCGGCGGCAAAGCCGAACGGCTTGAAGCCGGCCGATTCCAGTGCGACGTTGCCGGCCAGCACGATCAGGTCGGCCCAGGAAATCTTCTGGCCGTACTTCTGTTTGACCGGCCACAGCAGGCGGCGGGCCTTGTCCAGGTTCACGTTGTCCGGCCACGAGTTGAGCGGCGCGAAGCGCTGCTGGCCGCGGCCGGAGCCGCCGCGGCCGTCACCCACGCGGTAGGTGCCGGCGCTGTGCCAGGCCAGGCGGATCATCAGGCCGGCGTAGTTGCCGAAATCGGCCGGCCACCAGTCCTTCGAATCGGTCATCAGCGCAAGCAGGTCCTGCTTCAGCGCGGCGTAGTCCAGTTTCTGGAACTCCTCGCGATAGTTGAACGACGCGCCCAGCGGGTTGGACTTCTCCGAGTGCTGGTTGAGCAGCTCCAGCCGCAGCTGGTTGGGCCACCAGTCGCGGCTCGTGGTGCCGCTGGCGGCGTGATTGAACGGGCACTTTGCTTCGGTGGACATGATGGCGCTCCCTTGAATGGGGTGAATCGAGCAGCTCGGTGGGATGCTTTCAACCGAGCGCGGCGTGATGAGAACGGTGTTGCCGGGGAGGCGCACGATGCGCCGAAACCCTTGATGCGGTCAGCCGCGACACGGCGGTCGATGGATGACGCGACTCAGGCACGTTAAGGCGCCCGCCGATGCGGGGGAATTCGTTTGTTCCGATTCGATCGATAGCCACAGGCTATGCGTGCGCCGCGCAGCACGACTTGGACGTTCCTGCGTCCGATCGAACGATCAGCGCCTGGCAACACAGGGCCACTGGCGTGCCACGGGTACGCAGCGGCGCGAGGAACTCGCGGATCAACCGAGGGCCTTGAGCCGGTAGAGAGCTTCCAGAGCCTCGCGTGGAGATAGGGCGTCCGGGTCGATGTCGGCCAGGTGCTGTTGCAGCGCTGACGGTGCCGGCGGCGCGAACAGCCCCAGCTGGGGCGAGGGTTCGTCGCGTCGCGCCGCGGCGCCGCCCGGATGCACGCCTTTTTCCAGCTGGGCCAGGGTGCGTCGGGCGCTGGCGATCACCGGCCTGGGCAGGCCGGCCAGCGCGGCCACCTGCAGGCCGAAGCTGCGGTTGGCCGGGCCGTCTTTCACCGCATGCATGAACACCAGTTGGTCGCCGTACTCCACCGCGTCCAGGTGCACGTTGGCGATGGCGGGGTATTCGCCGGCCAGCTCGGTCAGCTCGAAGTAATGCGTGGCGAACAGCGTCCAGGCGCGGCAGTGCGTGCTCAGGTGCACCGCGCTGGCACGGGCCAGCGCGAGGCCGTCGTAGGTGCTGGTGCCGCGGCCGACTTCGTCCATCAGCACCAGGCTGTGTTCGGTGGCGTTGTGCAGGATGTTGGCCGTTTCGCTCATTTCCACCATGAAGGTGGACTGGCCGCGGGACAGATCGTCGCCGGCGCCGATGCGGGTGAAGATGCGATCGATCGGCCCGATCGTCGCCGCGCTGGCCGGCACGTAGCTGCCGATGTGGGCGAGCAGCACGATCAGCGCGTTCTGGCGCATGTAGGTGCTCTTGCCGCCCATGTTAGGGCCGGTGATCACCAGCATGCGGCGCGCGTCGTCGAGCATCAGGTCGTTCGGCTCGAACGGCTCGTCGCGCACCTTTTCCACCACCGGGTGGCGGCCGCGCTCGATCGCGATGCCGGGCTCGTCGGTGAGCACCGGAGCGGCCCAATCCAGCGTTTCGGCGCGCTCGGCCAGGGTGGCCAGCACGTCCAGTTCGGCCATCGCGGCGGCGGCGATTTTCAGCGGTTCGAGTTTCTCGGTGAGCGTGTCGAGCAGCGCCTCGT
>DASUJJ010000214.1:0-5653 GCA_036279335.1 Dyella sp. | reverse complement strand
GGGCCGCTTTCGCCACTGATTTAAAAACAGTTAAGATCGAGCGGACTTGGTCCGGAGCGGGCGCGCTTCTTTGTCCGGACCGCGGCTTTAACGGGGGAGTATCAGAACAATGTCCAAAGGACAGTCCTTGCAGGATCCATTTCTCAACGCACTTCGCCGGGAGCGCATTCCGGTATCGATCTATCTCGTCAACGGCATCAAGCTGCAGGGGACAGTGGAGTCGTTCGACCAGTTCGTGGTGCTGCTGCGCAACCAGGTCAGCCAGATGGTCTACAAGCACGCCATCTCCACCGTGGTGCCCAGCCGCAACGTGCGCGTCGGCAACGGCCACGACGGTCCCGGCGACGGTCCGGCCGCCCCGGCCGAAAGCGAAGCCTGATTCCCGCCCGCGCGGGCGCGCGCTGGCTTGATCGCCGCGGGCCAGCCCCCATGACTGGGGTTTGCCCCGCAGGACAATCCAGCCCCCGTGTTTGACAGACAGAAGAAAGGCGACCGCGCGCTCCTCGTGCTTCCGCACTCACGCGGCGAAGGCGACGCCGTGCGTCGCGGCGAGGAATTTGCCGAGCTGGTGAAGTCCGCCGGCGCCGAGATCCTTGGCAGCATTCCCGCCCGCGTCGAAGCGCCCAATCCGCGCTTCTACATCGGCACCGGCAAGGCCGACGAGGTCGCCGAGATGGCGCGCGCGGTCGAGGCCGACGTGGTGCTGGTCGATCACCTGCTCACCCCCGTGCAGGAGCGCAACCTGGAAAAGCACCTGGGCGTGCGCGTGGTCGATCGCGCCGGGCTCATCCTCGACATCTTCGCCCAGCGCGCCCGCTCGCACGAAGGCAAGCTGGAAGTGGAGCTGGCCCAGCTCAAGCACATCGCTACCCGGCTGGTGCGCGGCTGGACCCATCTGGACGCCCAGCGCGGCGGCGCCATCGGCAACCGCGGCCCCGGCGAAACCCAGCTGGAAACCGACCGCCGCCTGCTCGGCGAGCGCGTCAAGCAGCTCACCAAGCGACTGGAAAAAGTGCAGACCCAGCGCGGCCAGCAGCGCCGCGCGCGCCTGCGCAACACGGTGCCGCGCGTGGCGCTGGTGGGCTACACCAACGCCGGCAAGTCCACGCTGTTCAATGCGCTGACCACCGGCGGCGTGTATGCCGCCAACCAGCTGTTTGCCACGCTCGATCCCACCGTGCGCAAGGTCGACGACCTCAGCTGCGGCCCCGCGGTGATCTCCGACACCGTGGGCTTCATCCGCGACCTGCCGCATGACCTGGTTGCCGCCTTCCGCGGCACCCTGGCCGAGGCGCGCGACGCCGACCTGCTGCTGCACGTGTGCGACGCCGCCGATGACGACCGCGAGCGTCTGCGCCAGGTGGTCGATGGCGTGCTGGAGGAGATCGACGCGGGCGACCTGCCGCAGCTGCAGGTGATGAACAAGATCGACCTGGCCGGCACCGAGCCGCGCATCGTGCGCGATGGCGAGGGACGGCCCACCCAGGTGTGGCTGTCCGCCGTCACCGGGGCGGGGCTGGAGCTGCTGCGCGAGGCGCTGGGCGAACTGCTGGGCGGCGAGCGGCTGCAGTCCATGCTCAGCCTGCCGCTGTCGGCCGGGCGGCTGCATGCCCGGCTCAAGGCTGCCGGCGCCATCGTGGGCGAGCGGGTCGACGAGGACGGCTGGCACCTGGACATCGACGCCCCGCGCAGCGTGATCGCTCCGCTCAGCGGCGGCGTGGATGCCGATGCCCTGCTGCTGCGCGACCTGCTCGAGCGCACGGCGCAGCCGGTCGAGTGACCGGCAGCGCCGCGGCGCCTCTGGTAAACTTCAACACGTTTGCTCGTTGGCGCATGCGCGGGGACTCTCCCCGGCGAATCGCCCGCGTGGCGCATCCCTAATCCATCCGCCACACCTGTGTTCCGGCTGCTGTTGCCGGCCTCCCAGCGGCCTCAAGGAGACTGACCATGGCCTGGAACGAACCCGGCGACAACGGGCAGCGCAATCCGTGGGGCAACAAGCGCCCCAGCGGCGGCAAGTCGCCCAACCTCGACCAGCTGCTGAAGAACGTGCGCAGCCGACTCGGTCGCCTCGGCGGCGGCAGCGGCGGCATCGTCACCATCGTGCTGGCACTGCTGGTCGCCTGGCTGCTGCTGAGCAGCTACACCATCATCAACACCAGCCAGAATGGCGTGGTGCTGCGCCTGGGCCAGTACTCGCGCACGCTGGGGCCGGGCTTTCATTTCAAGGCGCCCGCGCCGATCGAAACCGTGACCAAGGTCGAGACCACGCGCGTGCGCGCCATGGTCGATCAGGTACGCATGCTCACCAGCGACGAGAACATCATCGCGGTGAACTTCAATGTGCAGTACCAGGTGTCGGACGCGCGCAAGTACCTGTACTCCACCAACGATCCGGATGACACCCTCAAGCAGGCCGCTGAGGCGGCAGTGCGCTCGGTGGTGGGTGCGCACTCGATGGACGACATCCTCACCAGCCCCGGCGACGACGCGGTTGCCGCCGCCGTGGCGCCGGCTTCTGCCTCCACCGTCGCCGCGTCCGCGCCGGCACCGGTGGTCAGCAAGGCCAGCGGCGACCAGGATCGCGTCACCTTGCAGCAGCAGACCCGCGAGGCGCTGCAGCGCACGCTGGACAGCTACGACGCCGGCCTGGTCGTCACCGACGTGAGCTTCCAGAACGTGTCGCCGCCGGACGAGGTGAAGGCCGCCTTCGACGACGTCAACGCCGCCCGCGAAGACAAGCAGAGCGCCGTCAACAAGGCCTATGCCTACGCCAACCAGGTGATTCCGCAGGCCACCGGCGAAGCCTCGCGCATCCTGGCCCAGGCCCAGGGCGACAAGGCCGAGCGCGTCGCCCGCGCCACCGGCGATGCCGAGCGTTTCAATCTGCTGCTGACCGAATACAAGGCCGCCCCCGCCGTGACCCGCCAGCGCCTGTGGCTGGAAACCATGGAGGACGTGATGGCGCTCAACCGGAAAGTGGTCGATGGTTCCAGTGGCCGCAACATCATCAACCTGCCCGGTGCTGCGGCCAGCGCGCCGGTGAGCGCGGGCGTGTCCGTCACCGGTGACGCCGCCAGCCAGGAGAAGCAGCCATGAAGATCTCCGCCATCGTCGCCGTGGTCGCGGTCGCATTGCTCGGGCTGAGCAGCATGTACGTGGTCAGCGAAGGGCAGACCGCGCTGCTGCTGCAGTTCGGCCGCATCGTGCGCACCAGCGACCAGCCCGGCCTGCACTTCAAGCTGCCGCTGGTGCAGCAGGTGAGGCGCTTCGACAACCGCATCCTCACCATGAACGCCCAGCCCGAGCGCTACTTCACCTCGGAGAAAAAGAGCGTCAACGTCGACTTCTACGTGAAGTGGCGCATCGCCGACAACGCCGATTTCTACCGCGCCACCGGCGGCGATCCGCTGCAGGCCGCCCAGCGGCTGAGCCCGATCGTCAAGAACGCGCTGCGCTTTGAGTTCAACGGCCGCACCCTGCAGGAGCTGATCACCGGCGGGCGAAAGGACATCACCGACAAGGTGCGCGAGCAGACCGACGCCGCCGCGCGCAAGAACCTCGGCATCCAGGTGGTGGACGTGCGCATCAAGCGCATCGACCTGCCCGACGAGGTCAGCGACTCGGTCTACAAGCGCATGAAGGCCGAGCGACTGCAATTGGCCAACGAGTTGCGCTACACCGGCGAGCAGATGGCCACCACCATCACTGCCGACGCCGACCGCCAAGGCCAGGTGCTGCGCGCCAACGCCGAACGTGACGCGGCCAAGATCCGCGGCGAGGGCGATGCCCAGGCCGCGCAGATCTACGCGCAGGCCTACGGCCAGGATCCGGAATTCTTCGCGTTCTACCGCTCCATGGAGGCGTATCGTCACGCGTTCGGCGACGGCAAGAGCACGCTCATCGTCGAGCCGGATGATCCGTTCCTGCAGTATTTCCACAACAGCGCCGGAAAGCGCTGAGACACGTGCGCGACACCCCGGCGGGCCGACCGATTCGGCCCGTTCCCACGGGCTGCGGCCCACGGGCTTGAGGGGGCGTCGCGCGCGGGCGTGATGCGGGTTGCACGGACGAAACCTGCCAGCGCCACCGCAACACCGGCAACACCCACGCAGCACCTCCCGCCCCGCCGATCGGGGCGTCACACGAGAGCGAAACCATCATGGGCAAGTCAGTAGTCATTCTTGGAGCCCAGTGGGGCGACGAAGGCAAGGGCAAGATCGTCGACCTGCTGACCGAACGCGTGGGCGCCGTCGCGCGCTTCCAGGGCGGCCACAACGCCGGCCACACGCTGGTGATCAAGGGCAAGAAGACCGTGTTGCACCTGATCCCCTCGGGCATCCTGCGCGACGACGCGCTGTGCCTGATCGGCAACGGCGTGGTGCTCTCGCCGGCCGCGCTCAAGCACGAGATCGAGGAGCTGGAGGCCAACGGCGTCAACGTGCGCCCGCGCCTGAAAATCAGCCCCGCCACGCCGCTGATCATGCCGTACCACATCGCCGTGGATAAGGCGCGCGAGATCGCCGCCGGCAAGAGCGCCATCGGCACCACCGGGCGTGGCATCGGCCCGGCCTACGAAGACAAGGTGGCCCGCCGCTCCATCCGCGTTGCCGACCTGATGTACCCGCACGAGCTGCCGGCCAAGATCAAGGCCGCCGTGGACTACCACAACTTCATCCTCACCCAGTGGCTCAAGGCCGAGCCGGTGGACTACCAGACCGTGCTGGACGAAGCGCTGACCTACAGCGAGTTCATCCGCCCGATGGTCGACGACGTCGCCACCATCCTGCACGACGTGCGCAAGGCCGGCGGCCACATCCTGTTCGAAGGCGCGCAGGGCGCGCTGCTGGACATCGACCACGGCACCTACCCGTACGTCACCTCCAGCAACACCACCGTCGGCGGCGCGCTCGCCGGCACCGGCGTGGGCGCGGGCGACATCGACTACGTGCTGGGCATCTGCAAGGCCTACGCCACCCGCGTCGGCGGCGGCCCGTTCCCCACCGAGCTCCACGACGAGATGGGCGAGCGCCTGCGCAAGGTCGGCAACGAGTTCGGCGCCAGCACCGGCCGCCCGCGCCGCTGCGGCTGGATCGACCTCGTCGCGCTCAAGCGCGCCGTGCAGATCAACGGCATCAACGGCCTGGCCATCACCAAGCTCGACGTGCTCGACGGCCTGCCCAGCATCAAGGTGTGCATCGCCTACGAATACCGCGGCAAGCGCCGCGAGCTGGCGCCGCTGGACGCCGACGGCTGGGACGAGTGCAAGCCGGTGTACCTGGAGTTCCCCGGTTGGGAAGAGTCCACCGCCGGCATCCGCGAGTGGGACAAACTCCCGCCCGCCGCCCGCGCCTACCTGCGCGCGCTGGAAGAACTCTCCGGCTGCCGCATCGCCCTCGTCGCCACCGGCGCCGACCGCGACGACACCATCATCCTGGACGATCCGTTCGCCTGAGTGGTCGGTAGCGCGTGACACGAAAAAGCCCCGCACTGCGGGGCTTTTTCTTTCCCAAGGTCCCGTCGGTCACGGCGCACATGGTGACCCATGCCGCCGCAAACTCCCTCATCCGTCATCCCGGCGCAGGCCGGGATCCAGCGCCTTCAAGCTACTCAACACCAAAGACACCGGATGACCTGCACGCCTTGGAGCCAT
>DASUJJ010000213.1:0-3010 GCA_036279335.1 Dyella sp. | reverse complement strand
GCAGCAGCGTGACGCCCAACATGCCCTGCAGCAGGGCCAAGCCGCGCCGGTGCTTCATCGCCAGCGAGGCCATGCCGAAGGTGAAGCTGCTCAGCAGCAGCAACAGCGTTTCCTGCGCGGCCGGACGCAGCTTGAACACGTCGTGCGGCCCGGACCCGCCGGCCGTGTTGGCGCCCACACTGGCGTACACGGAAAACAGCAGCGCGAACAGCAACGCGTCGCTCATCATGAAGACCCAGAAGCCGAACATCACGCCGTCGTCCGCCTGGTGCGCATCGGACTCGTGCAGGTTCAAGCCCGGGTGCCGGCGCTCGCCGCTGGCGATCGAGCCGCTCATGCCACCACCTCCGCCAGGCCGGCGTTGCGCGCATCGCATTCGTGCTCGCGTGACACCGGCACGGCAGCCGCCACCGCCGCATGCCAGCGTGCTTCCGTGCGCTGCACTTCCTGCGCGCTGATGGTGCGACCCGGCCGCCGCACGAAGCTCCAGCCGATCACCGCGGCGAACACGCCGACGCCCCCCAGCGCAGCCATCCACCAGATATGCCAGACCAGCCCGAACGTGGCCGCCAGTCCGAGCGCACCCAGCACGGGGCCGATCGCACTGTTCTTGGGTAGCTCGATGGGTTCGTAGCGCAGCGGTTGCGCATAGGCACGACCGGCCTCCTTCGCGCTCCAGAACGCCTCGCGTCCCGCCACCTCGGGAAGCCGCGCAAAGTTGTATTCCGGCGGCGGCGCGGAGGTGGACCATTCCAGGTTTCGCCCATCCCACGGATCACCCACGGCGACCCGGTTGCGCTCGCGGTGGCGGATGCTCACCGCCAGCTGCCACACCAGCGCGCCCAGCCCCGCGGCGATCAGCACCGCGCCACCGGCAGCCACCAGCAACCACGGCCGGAACCCCTCGTTGAACACCTCGGCACTGCGTCGCGGCAGGCCCTCCAGACCCATCACGTACAGCGGCATGAAGGCGAGATAGAAGCCGGCCACCCAGCACACGAAAGCCACGCGACCCCAGCGCTCCTCCAGCCGGAACCCGAACGCCTTGGGAAACCAGTACTGGTAGGCGGCGATCATGCCGAACAAGGTGCCGGGGATCAGCATGTTGTGGAAATGCGCCACCAGAAAGGTGGTGTTGTGCACCAGGAAATCCACCGGCGGAATCGCCAGCAAAATGCCGGTGAGCCCGCCGATCACGAAGGTGACCAGAAACGCCAGCCCCCACAGCAGCGGCGTGGTGAAACGCACCCGGCCGCGGAACATGGTGAGGATCCAGTCGTACACCTTCACCCCGGTGGGGATGCCGATCAGCATGGTGGCGATGCCGAACACCGCGTTGATGTGCGCCGACTGCCCCATGGTGAAAAAGTGGTGCAGCCAGACGGTGAACGAGAGCACCGCGATGGCCATGGTGGCGATCACCAGCGAGGTGTAGCCGTAGAGTTTTTTCGCCGAGAAGGTGGAAAACAGCTCGGAGAACACGCCGAACGAGGGCAGCACCACGATGTACACCTCGGGGTGGCCGAACAGCCAGAACAGGTTGGCGTACATCATCATGTTGCCGCCGCCGTCGCTGGTGAAGAAATGCATGCCCAGGTAGCGGTCCAGCGCCAGCAGCGCGGTGGCCACGGTGAGCGCGGGCATCGCGAAGATCATCAGGATGCTTGTGCACAGCGCCGTCCAGCAGAACAGCGGCATGCGCATCATGTGCATGCCCGGCGCGCGCTTCTTGTAGATCGTCACCGCGAAGTTGATGCCGGTGAGGGTGGAGCCGATCGAGCTGAGCGTCACCGCCCAGATCCAGTAGTCCACGCCCGCGCCGGGGCTGAAGCGCAGCTCGGTGAACGGCGCGTAGCCCGACCAGCCGCCGGTGGAAAACGGCGCCAGCACCAGCGAGATCATCACCAGCGCGGCACCCGCGGCGGTGAGCGTGAGGCTGATCGAGTTGAGCACCGGGAACGACACGTCGCGCGCGCCGATCTGCAGCGGCATCACGTAGTTGATGATGCCGGTGAGGAACGGCATCGCCATGAAGAAAATCATGATGCTGCCGTGGGTGGAAAACAGCTGGCCGAAATGCTCGGCCGAGATGAAGCCGGACTGGTTGATCGCGTCGGCCTGCTGCAGCCGCATCACCAGCGCCTCGATCACCGCGCGCGCCAGCATCACCAGCGCCAGCGCCACGTACATGATGCCGATGCGCTTGTGGTCCACGCTGGTGAACCACTCCCACCACAGATAGCCCCACCGGCCCTTCCAGCTGATGTAGCCGACGGCGCCCAGCGCGCCCAGCACGGCGATCAGCGCGGCGGCTACGGCCACCGGCTCGGTCGGCACCGCATCCAGGCTGAGCTTGCCGAGCCAGGGGCCCGCGGCCAGGTCAATGCGCACGGAGTGTCTCCTGTTCCGCGGTGGTCTGCATGACAGCGCCGGCAGTGGGCGCGTGCGCGGTGCCGTGATACTTCGCCACGATGCGCTCGAACAGGCCGGCGTCGACCTGGCCAAACAGCAGCGGCGCCGGCGGCACGCTGCGCTCGGAAATTTGCCCGTAGCGCCTCGCATCGAGCACGTCATCGCCGTGCGCGCGTGCCTGCTCCACCCAGCGGTCGAACTCGCCCGCGCTGACGGCGTGCGCCACGAAGCTCTGCTTCGCGAACCCACTGCCGTTGTACTGCGTGTTCTCGCCGAGATAGTCGCCGGGCCGGTCGGCGCGCAGCCACAGCTGCGTGGTCATGCCGGGCATGGCGTAGATCTGGCCGGCCAGCTGCGGCATCAGCAGCGATTCCATCACCGTGTCGCTGGTCAGCCGCAGATGCACCGGGCGACCCACCGGCAACACCAGCGTGTTGAGCGCGGCGATGTGCTGGTCCGGATAGATGAACAGCCATTTCCAGTCCAGCCCCACCACCTGCACTTCCAGCGGTGCCGGGGCAGCGGCCGCTGCGGTCACGGCCGTGGCCGCGATGGGACGATAGGGATCGAGCGCCTGCGATTGCGTCCAGACCTTGTA
>DASUJJ010000212.1:0-10455 GCA_036279335.1 Dyella sp. | reverse complement strand
CTGGCCGGTGGCGGGGACGCTCGGTATCGTGGCGGCTTTGCCTAACCCGCTTCGATCCATGCCGTCATCCCGCCTGCTCGGCCCCGCCGACCCCGCCCCGTTCACCGTGCATCGCGCCGACGGCGCCTCGCCGTTCCTGCTCACCTGCGACCACGCCGGTCGCGCGGTGCCCGCCGCGCTGGGTGATCTGGGCGTACCGGCGGCGGAGTGGGATCGCCACATCGCCTGGGACATCGGCGCGGCCGGCATGGCGCGGGTGATCGCCGAGGCGCTGGACGCCTGGCTGATCTGTCAGACCTACTCGCGGCTGGTGATCGACTGCAACCGGCCGCTGCACGCGCCCGGCTCCATTGCCACCCGCAGCGAGCGCACCGAGGTACCGGGCAACCGCGATCTTTCCGCCGAGGCGATCGCCGCCCGGCGTAGCGAGATCTTCCAGCCTTACCACCAGCGCACGGTGCAGGAGCTGGACCGCCGCGCCGCCGCCGGCCAGCCGACGATCCTGGTCACCGTGCACAGCTTCACGCCGGTATTCATGGACGATGCCCGCGCGTGGGAACTGGGCGTGCTGTACCAGCGCGACGCGCGGCTGGCGCGTCCACTGCTGGAGGTGATGCGTGCCGAAGGCTGGTGCGTGGGCGATAACCAGCCCTACGCGGTCACCGATACCACCGACTACGCGATCCCCGTCTACGGCGAGCAGCGCGGCCTGCCACACGTGGAGCTGGAGGTGCGCCAGGATCTGATCGCCGAGGCCGATGGCCAGCGCGTGTGGGGCGAGCGCATGGCTGCGTGGCTGCTGCGCGCGGCAGCGCTTGCCGGGTTGCTGTAGGCAAGCTGGTCGCTACTGGGCGTCACTGCGGCTCTCCGTGGGAGCGACTGCAGTCGCGACGTTGCGGGCCCATGGGGCCGTCGGGGCTGATGCCCCTCCCACAAGTGCGGCAGGGCAGCGGTTTTTCATGGGAGCGATGTCATTGGCGACAGAGCCTTGAGTTGCCGGCTTGTCGGGGCTGAAGCATTTTCTTCCACCTGCGACAGCGCCGGCACGCGGGTGCTGCCGACGCCGAGCTTCTGCAACTGCGCCTGCACGCTGTCCGGCCCGGCCAGGTGGGCGGCACCCACCGCGATGAATACCGTGCCGGGCGTGTCGAGCATCGTCTTGATGCGGCCCGCCCACGCGGCGTTGCGCTGCACCAGCAGGCGTTGGTAGAGCGCGGGCGTCTCGCGCTTCATCAGCTCGTTTTCGAGCCGGGCGATGGCCGCGTCGTCGCCGGCCTGCCAGGCGTCGAGCAAGTTCTTCAGTTCCACGCTGGCATGGTCGGCCTGGTGGACCGTCTGGCGCAGCATGTCCAGCTGCAGGCGGGTCGGCATGTCAGCGAGAAAGTGAATCTGCTCCTCGGCGGTTTCCAGCGCGCGCACCGGCTTGCCGGCCTTGGTCATGCTGTCGCGCAGCTGGCGATCGACGCCGCGGGCCGGGTCCAGGCCGGCCTTGGTCAGCGGCGCCATGGTCAACGTGAGGGTGGCCAGCCAGGGGCGCATCACGTTGAGTGCGGTGGTGCCGGGCAGGCCGGCTTTGCGGGCCGCGAGACCCAGCCGGTGGAAGTCTCCCTGCGAGAGCAGGCTGGACAGCGGATGCGCCGCATCCATGCCCAGCCGCAGTACCAGCGCGGTCATGTTGGCCGGATTGTCGTCGGTGATCTCCACCACCAGCGCGTCGCTTTGCGCCAGCGCGCGGTCGAGCGCGGGGTAGTGCCAGTCGGTGTCTTTCGGCAACAGGTGGATGGTGCCGAACAGGTACAGCGTGGTGTCGGCGTCCTTCACCACCCACAGCGCCGGCTTGGCGAGAATGGCCGTGGGCAGCAGCAGGACCAGGCAGAGCAGTGCCCGTGCGATCGAGGATGACTTCATGCGGCCAGTGTCAGCGCAAGCTTGCGGCCAGTTCAATCCCCGTCGGCGGCGGGGCTCGTCCGACGGCCCGCCGCAACGCTGCGCCTCACGACTCCCGACTGAAGTCGCCAGCCCTGCGTCCGAAAGCGATCGCCGTTCGACTTGCACGGGCGGCTCGCGTCGCCGCCTCGTACTGCACCCAGCCTGCCGCCAGGGCGATACCGCCGAACGTCAACGGCCCTCCCGGCCACGAGTGGCTGTGGAGCAGGTTGATGCCCAGACTGGAGATCGCCAGCAGACCGGCGGGTGCCCACGAGCTGCCGCTGCGCTTGAGCGACACCGCGGCAGCGATCGTGCCGATGGCGAGCGAGACGCGGCCCAGCACGGCCAGCGACGGGTCGCCGTCCAGCCGCATGCCGCCCATGATCGGGTGCGTCCACAGCGCATCGATCGCACCGCGCCAGGCTTCGGGCGAACCTGAAGCCTGGGCAGAGTCGACGAGGATGCCCACGGCGACGCCGGCGACGGTATCGAAAGCCACAAAGCTCAGCGCAAAGACGAACATCGCGATACGGGCGACGGTGGCCGCGATGTCGATGTGGCTACGCACGAGTGCGGTAACGGCGAGAGCGGACAGGGCAAACAGCGGGATCTGCGCGTAATGGACCAGCATCCACGGCCGCACATCGAGGATCAGCAGGTCAGTGGGATGCGGATGGAACATTTCCAGCACCGCCAGCGCCAGCGGCGCCGCGATCACCTTGGCCACGTCAAACCAGCATCGTTGCCTGGAGGTATGCATGTCTATTCCCTCGGGCCGCGCAGCGCGCTGCCTGCAGCGAGAACGGGCGCGACGCCCCAAGCACTGCCTGACCGAGCGTGCCGGGACCGCGCCGCAAGGCCAGTCCCGGAACAGACGACATGCCAGACGGGTGGCAGCACCATCACGGAATAGACGCCGCGGCGCGTCTGGTGGGCGTGAACGCAATGGCTGCTCGGCGCAGCGGGGATTCTCCTCGCGACAGCCGCGACTGGCCGCCTCTATACGACCACGATCACGGCGTCAGCGCGGACCCTTCGCGTCGTGCGCGGCAATGACGGGCTCGACGAAAACCGGCCCGGAAAGCCCGGCCTTGCCGAGCTGCCGAGTGCGGGCGAGGTGCGCCAGCCACGCTGCGGCACCGGCACATCGGATAGACGTGCCGGCAGGTTCGCTCCATCGGCGTCGGAGTGCGGCAGCTTTTCGCGAAGCCTGCCGCTGCGCGCGATGGCGATGGCGATGGCCGGCTGTGGTCGTCAGATGACCGCGAAACTGCCCAGCTTCATGCCGTGCTCGTCGGCTGGCCGGCACAGGATGACTGCGGTGGGATGGCCGTTGGCGAAGTCCAGCGGGATCTTCACCGTGCTGCTGCCGTCCTGGTCGACGCTGGCATCGGCCGCTCCGTGCGACTGGTAGGCGCCGTATTTTTCGGCCAGTGCTGCCCAATTGTCCTTGAGCGCGTCGGCGGAGAACATCATCCGCATGAAGCCGTCCATGTTCTTGCGTGCAGCAGAAAAATCGGCCTTGCCGATGGCATCGAGCATGGCGGTGGCTTCCTCGGCGCAGGTCTGGCCGGTGGCGTGGGCGACGGGCAGGACGCTGGCGGCGGCCAGGCCGAACAGCAACAGGGCGGTGAGTTGTCGGGTGCGCATGGATCGGTCTCCGTTGGCGTGTGGGTGAGGGTGCTGGCGTTCCTGCCGCCCAGGCTCCTAGGGTTGTCGTGAGGGCTTGGGTGATGGGTTCTTGGGCGGAGCCTTCGGTGCGGCCAGCTTGAAGTAGTGGGCGGCGCCAGCGGCGAAGCCTTGCGAGAAGCCTACGAAATCGCCCTTGATGGCGCCGTGCTGCACGCTGTCGAACAAGGCCGCAAGATTGTCGAAGTTCGCATCGCCAAGGCTCAGCTTGATCGGCCCGATGCCGAATTCCAGCTTGATGTTGTCCCTGATGCCGATCCCGCCGCTGAGGAGTTCGGCGATGGCGTAGGTATAGGCCTTGGCCGCCCTGTACACCTGTTGGTAGTTGCTCGTGCGCAGCGAAAAGGCGCTGACGCTCCATACCGAGGTGTCGATGCCGATGAACGCGCCGGCCATGAATTCCAGGTAGTCGTCACCGGAAGGGGCGATCGGTTCCATCGCCATCAGGTAGTCGGCAAAGCTGCCGTGATCGCCGTTGTCCGCCACCGCGATGGTCCGGTAGGTGTCCGGGTCGATCTCCAGCCACTCCCATCGGGTCTGGCCGTAGATCCGGGTCGGCTGGTTGGGCACCAGCAGCGCGTTCTTCGAAGCCTTGGCGTACTGGATCAGGCGCGCGGGGAAGCCGTGGTCCTGCATGTACTTGAGATCGTCCGCGCGGCGCGACGGCAGGCTCAGGAACAACTTGGTGCCGTCGGGGCTGCGTTGCCACACGTCGATGAAGTCGGCCTTGTTGCCCGGCAGCACCGCGCCCTCCAGGCGCGAGGCGAAGATGCCGCTGAGGATGTTGAAGGCATGCCGGGCCGGCTCGTCGCCGTTGTGCAACTGGTTGGCCGACTGCATCAGGTCGACGCTGGTCTGCAGCCGCGAGGGGTCGGCAGCGCGGCGCACGGTCACCAGCAACGCACGCGCAAGGTCGGTGCGCCCGGCGGTGAGATCCAGCTGGCGGGCAAGGTCGTTTTCGTAGCGCGTCTGGGCGGCAAGGAACCGGTACAGGATGCCGCGCGTGTACCAGGCCAGCGCCGTGTGCACCGTCGGTTTGGCGACCGCCTGGCGCGCGCCATCGGCCGACTTCTGCAGCGTGTCGATCGCATCCGGCGGCAGGTCCGGCAAGTTGGCCCCCAGGGTGAAGAACACGCCAGCGATGTCCTCGCCTGGCTTCAATGCCAGGGTGTGGGCCAGGCGGTGCCCGGGCAGATCCAGTTCGATGCGTACGCCGGTGATGGTGAACCGGCGGGGGTCGACGTAGGTGTCGCCGGGCAGCTGCAGGGTCTGGTTTTCAAGCACCGCGGTGTACTGGCCCTGCCGCGCGCCCGGCCGGATATCCAGCGGAGCGCGGCCGAGCGTATCCAGCGGAAGGTTGGCGCGCAGCACCCGCACGTCGCCGGTGACCGGCGCGCTGGCGGCTGCGCCAATCAGCGCGTCGGCCATGTTGCCGGCCATGGCGGCGGCGCTGCGGGCCTGGCGCGGGCGAGTCTGGAAATAGACCCGGACTTGCGCCTCTTCGGCGGTCATGCGGCGGTCTTCCTGGCCGGCGGGGAGGAACACCAGGCCCTCCAGCTCGGCCAGGTCGCGCATGAAGGGGACCACCAGCAGGCGGTCGTGGCCCTGGGCATCGACATAGGCCCAGCCCGGCAGGTAGCGCTCGCTGGCCTGGTCGACGTGGCCCAACGCCTGCAGTGCCTTGCGGCCGGCATCGGTTACCGTCAGCTGGCGCAACGAGGGCGTATAGCCCAGCCGTGCCAGCAGGCCACCGGCCAGCTTCGCCAGGTCGCCCTCGTTGCCCCAGCCCTGGACCAGGACCGATTCGGGCGCCTGGCGGTATTTCCAGTAGGCGTCCGGCGAGGGCAGCCAGCGCAGGCCGCGGAGCAGGGCCTGCACTTCGGCAGGGGTTCGGGCCGATGCCAGTCGTGCGGCGCCTTCGATGGCCAGTGGCGGTACTGGCACGTCCTGCGCCGGGCCATCGGCGGCAGCGCGGCTGGCTGGCCGCTGCGCCGCCAGCTCGGCGCGATGGCGCGCAACGGTGGCCTTCAGCGCGACGGCCAGCTCGCGCTGGAAGCGATCGCCGGCATCCGCGTCGACCCGGTCCACCAGTAAATCCGGATGCGGATAGGTCGGCTTGGCCACCGGCTGATGAAGCGTGGAAAAGAGCGTCGAGCGCAGGTGCAGCGCACGTCCGGCCCACGCACGCGGTACGGCGAACACCAGCAGGCCGCGGCGGCGGGTGCCGTCGTAGACCTGCCAGCCCCTGTCAATGCCCAGCAGCAGGCGGTCGGTCAGCCGGTCGGGCGGCAGCGAGGCGGGCCCCTTCGCCGGCGGCGCGCCATCGGGCACCAGTTCGAACGCTTCGCGCAGGCCCGACAGGCCGCTGCCCGGCCGGGTGTTGGCCACGGTGATGTCGGCGACCACGTAGTCGCCGAACGGCCAGTGGCCGGTCTTCGCCCGCGCCAGCGCGTTGACCGTGAGCGTCATGCCGTCGCCCGGCAAGCCGCCGGTGGCTGGCCCGGCCGGCAGCGGCTTGCCGTGTAGCGGCAGCACCGAGGCGCCGCCGGCGAGGTCGCAGTACAGGCTCGCCGTTGCGTCCTTCAGTGCCGTCGGCAGCTGGAAGGCGAAGCGCACCTTGTTCGACGAGCCGGGCGCCAGCGTCACCGGCCAGAGGAAACCAAGCGGCAATCGCGCGGTGGCCCCGTTCACCGGCACCATGAAGGGCCCCTCCGGCGTGTCCAGCGCCAGCTGGAAGCGTTGCGCCGGCGAGAGCTTGAGGTCCGCCTGCACCTTCGAGTCCAGGCGCGCCTCCAGCAAGCGGAACACGCTGTCCTCACCCGCCTTGACTTGCTCGATCTGCGGCACGTCCTGGCTGGCGGTGAGTGCCAGCGCAAAGCTGTCCGACTGCTTGCCGACCAGGCTCTTCGGCAGCACCGTGATGTCGACGTCGTGCGGCGCGGGCGCGCCCACCAGCGGCAGCGTGATATGGCCATGGCGGGTGTCGTAGAAGCGCGCCGAGGCCTGGCTGATCTCGCGGTCGGGAACCAGGAACACCAGCGCGCCGTGCAGCGTCTGGTCCGGCTCGATGCGCACGCCGTTCTCGCCCGGCGCGGCCAGCGGCGTCTGCGCCAGCCAGGTGGCGGGCGAGGCCGGCCACGCACCATCGCGGTCCAGTGTGACGAAGAAGTGCGAGGCGAAGTCGGGGATCAGGTAGGGCGCGCCCTCCGGCTCGATGTTCTTCAGGCTGGTGTCCAGCACCAGGAATACCTGTCCGCTCGGCGCGTCCACGCCGTGCAGCCGCCTGAACAGGTACATGCCGTCCGTGTGCCATTGCACCGCGCGGTTGGCGGCGCTCGCATCCAGCGCGATGCGCTTGGTCAGCAGCACGTCCTGGCTGGGTATGTCGCGGCCATAGACCAGCGCTGCGGCATCGTCGCCGTACTGCGGTGCCTTCAGCCCGGTGCGGAAACCGATCGTCTCCAGGGCGGCCCGGGTGGCGGTGGGGCTCAGTGCGGGAAATTCGGTCAGGATGCTGTCGGCGTCGCGGCGCGGTGGACCCTCGCCGGCTGGGCCGCTCACCGAGACAGTGAGAGCCGGCCGGCCCGCTGGCCCGGCGTTCGCCTCGGCCAGCACCTGCTCGAGCGCCTTGGCCAGTTCGGTCGGGTCCTCCGAGATCACGTAGCGGCCGCCCGACTGGGCCGCCGCCCACTTGAATGCTTCCTCCGCTCCGCCGGTGCCCATGCCGATCCACAGCACGCGGATGCCGTCGGCCTTGATCCCCTGCAGCAGCTTCTGGAACGACGGCTTGTCGTCGTCGGGCACGTCCAGCGCGGCGTCGGTGAGGAAGACGATCACGCGCTTCTGCGCCGGCACCTCCTTGAGCGACTGGTAGGCCTTCCTGACCGAACCGAGGATTTCGGTGCCGCTTGCCACCTGCAGGCTGCCGAGCGCCTGCAGCAGTTCGGCCTTGCGGTGGGTGAAGGTCTGGCGCACGTTGACGTCGCCGGAAAAGCTGATCAGCTGCACCAGGCCGTCGGCCGGAATCGAGCGGATGAACCCGTGGAACAGGTTCTTCATCTTGTCCATCCGCCAGTTGCAGTACGTGCAGTCCGGGCTCGATGCGGTATCCATCGACAGGCTGACGTCGGTTGCCAGCGTGATCACCGGCAGGTCGGACGGCGCCGCCGCGCGCGGGCGCCGGTAGGTGGCGGCAAAGCGGTTGCCCAGCCGGTCGTTGATCGAGTCGAACACGTGCTGCAGGGCGGCGGTGTCGTCGGCCGGGTAGTAGGTGCCGCCGGACAGGCTGGCCAGTTGCTCCAGCGTGCGGCCATCGTGGCCCGGGCCGAAGCCGATGGTGAACAGCGGCACGCCCGCGTCGGCCACCGCGCGCTCGACCTGCGCGCGCGTCGCATCGCTGCCTTTGCCCTGGTGGTCCTCGCGGCTGTCGACGCCATCGGTGAACGCGACCAGCGTGGGGCGCTGCTCGCCATGCAGCAGCTTCAGACCCTGCAGCACCGCGTCGTACAGCACGGTCGATCCGCCGGCGCCGACCTTGCCCAGGTTGCGCAGGACCTGGGCCTTGCTGGTGCCGGACAGCACGCGTACCTGCGAGTCGAAGTCGACCACGCGCACCCGCGCATCCTCGGGCAGTCCCTGCACGAAGTGGCGCGCCGCGTCGAGCACGCGCCGCATCGAGCCGCGCATCGAACCGGAGGAGTCCAGCACCAGCACCAGGCTGGGCGGCGTGCGCAGACGTTCGACCGAGAGCAGTTCGGCCGGCTGGCCGCCCTCGACGATCCGGGTATTGGCCAGCGTGGGCTCGAGCTTCGGACCGGTGCCGTCCTGCAGCTCGAACTCCACCGTGGCCTGTGCCCCCTGTGCGGCGGCGTCCAGGATGTGCAACTGGCTGTGCGTGCCGCCGCTGCGGTCGACGGTCGGGTCGCGATAGGCGCGCTCGACCAGCGGCCCCATGTCCAGCTCGGTCATCTGCCCCGCGCTCACCGGGACCAGCCGCGTGCCGAGGGTGCCGTTGTCGTACACCAGCGATGCGGTCGCCACCTTGACGTTCCAGTAGCCCGAGGGCAGCCAGAACAGCACGTCGCCTTCGGGGGTAAGGCTGCCGCTGCGGTCCAGTTCCGGATGCTTCAGGGAGATGCCGGCCGGCTCGCCCACGGTGACGTGGCCCAGCGTGGCGCCATGCACCTTGAGCGCGCCGAGACGCTCGCCATCGTGGACCGGTGCGAGCGCCTCGCCCTGCTCGAGCGTGACGGTGACGACCTTCGGGTCGTTGCGGGCGTCCCAGGTGACGCGCCACTGGATCGGCAGCGAGGCGTCCTGCGGGATGTCGTCCAGCGTGTAGGCGTGCGTCTTGTAGGCATGCAGCCTGCGCCGGTACTGCAGGTCGCGCCGGTAATGGCCCTGCAGATAGGTGTTCTCGCCCGCCAGGTCGAGCGCGCCGTCATCCAGCGTCACCTCCAGGCTCTGGAAGCGGTGCGCGGGATTGGTGGTGGTGAAGTAGATCGTCCGGTCGGGCCAGTCGGCGGTGTGAAAGGTGAGGGTGTGGCCCGGCCGTGGCGCCAGTTCGCGGCAGAGGGTGAGCAGGTAGCCCTTGCCGCGCGGTTCGGCCAGGCCCCACCAGTCCTCGCCCTCGCCGTCGCGGGCGTGGACGGCCAGGCCGCCGCGGTCGGCCGGCCAGCTCTCGCCGCCCAGGCCGGCGACGTAGCGGGCCAGGTCATCCAGCGCACTGCCCTCGGGCTCGCGCCAGTCCACCCGCAGTTGCCAGAGCTCGCCGCTGCTGGCGCGCCGCGTGCTCATGTTGCGCCGGTCGATGTAGTCGAGCACCAGCTTGCCGTTGCGCTTGTGGGTGGCGTCGGCATAGACACGCTGCGCACCGAAGGGATTGACGTATGGCACCGGCACGGTCCACGGGCCCGCCGGCCAGACCTTGCGTGGCGGCGACGTTACGTCTGACGGCATCGCGGCGGTGGAGGCAGCTGGCGCCAGAGCTGGCGCCGGTGCAGGCGATGGGGCGATGGCATGGCGAGACGGTGCCACGGCGGCGGTGCCATGGCCCGGAGGGCGCCTGTGCGCCATCCACGCGCCGGCGCCCGCCACGACGAGGATGCCGGCCAGTGCGAGGACCACTGCCGGCGCGCGCGGCCGGCCGGGCTGCTGCTTCATGGACTGTGCCTCCGGTGGTGGCCTTACTGCATCAGCATTTCGTCGATCGCGCCGCCCTGGCGCGCGTCGCAGGTGACCCGGTAGGTCCACGACGACCGCTCGAACTCCAGCGGGATCGACACCGTGGTGGTGCCGTCGCCGTTGCGGGTGGCGGTGCCCTCGCCGTGGCCGCGGTAGGCGCCGTAGTTGTTCTTGATCAACGCCTCCCACATCGCCGGCAGCGGCTGCGGAAAGGACTGCGCGCGCAGCCTGGCGTCCATCAGGCGCGAGGCGGCCTGGTAATCGCCATGGCCGAGTGCGTCGAACAGCGCGCCGGCCCTCGCCGTGCAGCTTTCGGCCGCGGCCGCATGGGCGGCGGGCACCACGGCGAATGCGGCCGTGGCAAGGACGAGAAGGCGGCTAGGGAACATGGCGGGACACTCCGGCAGTGGACAGGGTGGGGGCGCTCTGGCGTTCGCCCGTTTCAGGCGCCGCGGTGGCCAGGGCATCGGCCAGCGCGGGCGGCTGGTCGCCGCGATAGCGCCAGTGCCACGGCTCGAACGCGATGCCCTGCCGGTTGCCCGGTGGATAGGACAGGCGGAAGCCGTAGTCGCGGGCGTGGGCGACCAGCCACGCGAACGCGGGCGTACCGGCGAACGACGGGTCGGCCGCCGGTACGCCCGGCGTGGTCAGGTC
>DASUJJ010000211.1:0-3483 GCA_036279335.1 Dyella sp. | reverse complement strand
ATCGTGCGTGGCGCCTGCACGCTGCGGCCGGGCCTGCCCGGCATCTCCGAACGCATTCGGGTGCGCTCCATCGTGGGGCGCTTCCTGGAACACAGCCGCGTGTACTGGTTCGCCAACGACGGCGAGCCGGAGCTCTACTGCGCCAGCGCGGACTGGATGGAGCGCAACCTGATGCGGCGCATCGAGGTGGCGTTTCCCATCCTTGATCCGGAGCTGGCCACGCGGGTATTCGACGAGACGCTGGCCAACACGCTGGCCGACAACACCCAGGCCTGGCTGCTCGGCAGCAACGGGCGCTATGCCCGCGCCAACCCGGGCGACGCGCCACCGCACAACGCCCAGCAGACCCTGCTCGACAAGCTCTGCGCAGCCACTGCCACCAAAGGATGAACTGCATGTCTTCATCACCCTTCGCCCTTTGCGCCGGTCACGCTGACGGACGTCCTGCATGACTCAGTCCGATCACGTGCCGATCCGCGACGGCGAACTGATTGCCGCCGTGGACATGGGCTCGAACAGCTTCCACATGGTGGTGGCGCGCGTCGAGCACGGCGAACCGCGGGTGATCGATCGCCTGCGCGACTCCGTGCGCATGGCGGCCGGCCTGCGCAGCGACGGCACGCTGGGCCCCGAGCATCGCGCCCGCGCGCTCAACTGCCTCAAGCGATTCGGCCAGCGCCTCGCCGGCTTGCCTTCGCTGCATGTGCGCGCGGTCGCTACCAACACGGTACGCCGGCTGGCCTCGCCAAACGCATTCCTCACCGCAGCGGAAACCGCCCTGGGCCATCCGGTGGAAGTGGTCTCCGGCCGCGAGGAAGGGCGATTGATCTTTCTCGGCGCCGCGCACGACTTGCCCGCCTCGCGCGAACCGCGGCTGGTGATCGACGTGGGCGGCGGCAGCACCGAATTCATCATCGGCCGGGGCGTGGCCCCGCTGCATACCGAAAGCGTGCAGGTGGGCTGCATCGCCTCGACGCTGCACTTCTTCCCCGGCGGCAAGCTCAACCGCAAGCGCTGGCAGAAGGCACGCGGCGAAATCGGCCTGCTGATGCAGCAGTTCGAGGAGGACTATCGCGAGGCCGGCTGGACCGAAGCGTTCGGGTCGTCCGGCACGGCCAAGGCGATCGGCTCGGTAGTGCAGGCGATGAAACTTTCCGACGACGGCATCACGCCGGCGTCGCTGGCCTCGCTGCGCGACGCGCTGCTGGAACAGGGGCAGATCAGCGCTCTCAAGCTGCCCGGACTGGGCGAGGACCGCGCGCCGGTGATCGCCGGCGGCGTGGTGATCTTCGAGGCGGCGTTCGCGGCGCTGGGCATCGAGCGCATGCGCGTGTGCGAGAGCTCGATGCGCGAAGGCCTGCTGTGGGACCTGCTGGGCCGCGCCGGCGGCAGCGATCCACGCACCGCCAGCATCGACGCGCTGGCTGCCCGCTACGGTGTGGACCGCGCCCAGGCGCGCCGGGTGGAGTCCACTGCGCTGATGCTGTTCGACCAGATCGCGCCGCAGTGGAAACTGGACATGGAAAACCGAGAGTGGCTGTCGTGGGCCGCACGCGTGCACGAGATCGGCCTGGCCATTGCGCACAGCCAGCACCATCGCCACGGCGCCTACATCCTTCGCCACGCCGACCTCGCCGGCTTCTCACGGCAAGAGCAGCAACTGCTGGCGGCCATCGTCGAACTGCATCGGCGCAAGCCGGAAAAGGCGCTGATTTCCGCGCTGCCCCAGCGCTACCGCCTGCTGGCCCGCCAGATCACCGCGCTGCTGCGCCTGGCCGTGCTGTTTCGGCGTGCTCGACGCGCGGAGTCGCTGCCATCCATGCGTCTGGCCGCCACGCGACAGCGCTTGCGCCTGGCCCTACCGGCCGCGTGGCTGGAGCAGCACCCGCTCACCGAAGCCGATCTGGAGCAGGAACGCGCCCCAATGACCGACCTCGGCTTCACCCTGGCGCTCAGCGCGATGTGAATCGCGGACCACCGGGCCGCTCTTAAGCGGCCCGGTTGTCCGACCATGCATGCCCCGCCGACCACCGGCGAGCCGCGGGCTTACTCCTGCAGCGCGGCCGCGGTATCCGAGTCGAGCTTGCCGGTCACCGACAGGCCGCGAATGCGCTGGAAGCTGCTGAGTGCGGACGTCGTACCGGGACCGGGGCGGCCGTCCACCTTGCTCTTGTAAAGACCCAGCGTAGCCAGCTTTCGCTGCGCATCCATCAGCGAATAGCCGGCATTGCTGCCGGGACGTTCCTGGCCATCCACTGCAAGCTGCCCCCCGGTGCCCAGGCCGCCGGCCACCCGCTGCGGCGCGTACGCGCGTACCGCCTTCACCATCTGGTTGTACGAATCGAGAAAGGCCGCCGCAATCACCTTGCCCTGCGGAGTCTTGGCGTAGGCACCGGCTCGGCCGGCGGCCGAACTACCGGAGAACAGGCCGCCGAACCCGAAGTCCGTGTTCTTGGCGGTCCCTTCCGCGATGGCCACTTGCACGCCGGAGCGGGTATCGGTGAGCATCAGAGTCGTTGACGCCTCGCGGGTCTTCATCGAGCCGGCTACGGCGCCTACCAGCGCACCGTAAGGCAGCAGGCCGGCCAGGCTGGCCGCTCCGCCGCCCGTGTCTTGCGAGAACTGAATGTTCGGTGTGGCCACGTAGTCGGCCGCCACCATCTGATGCGGCCGCAGGTTGCTGTTGCCGCGCAGCTCGCCGGACGCAGCCAGATCGCGCTCGCGCATCATCGAGGTCATGCCGCGACCGCGATCGACCACCACGAAGCAGTTGCTCTGCTGGATCATCATGCGGATCAGGGGGGTGGTCGCCGGCAGGTGGTACTGCTGGGTCAGCACCGCGTACCACGGCTCGCCTTCGTCCTCCTCCACCGCCAGCGTACCCAGCGGCTTGGGGCAGTGCTCCAGGGTGGGGTTGGCGTTGGCGCTGTTGGCGCCACCGGCCGAGCCGCTCACCGGATTCTTGCCACCACCGGCCTGCATGGTGGAGCAGCCGGTCAGGGTCATGGTGGCAGTGATCGCGGTGACGAGCAGGCCGTGCTTGAGAGAGTCAATTCTCATGGTTACTCCGTGGGTCGAAACTGAAATGGAAACGGGTGCGATCAGCGGCCACCCGGGTTGAAAAGGGACAAGACGTCCCGTGCCTTTCAGGATGAAAGGCGACAAATCGTGTCGGAGGTCTTCGTGCGTGCGGCGGCGTGTATCGCCGCGTGAGCGAGAGCGCTAGGGACGCAGCCAGATCTGGCCGAGCAGGCTCCGCGCCATGCACTCATCGTAGGCCGAGGCCATTGGCCGCAGCGCGCGCGCCTTGGCGCGCACCATCACATCCATGCGTGACATCGATTCTTCCCCTGAAAAGATAACGGCATCCGAGACGGCCGCGACTGTGCCGCGGCGCGTCGTATGGCGGAAGGCTACGGGGCCGCGACCGACGAGATCAACAGGAAAGCGCCGGAATTCTCGCGATTTCCGGCGTTTCGCATT
>DASUJJ010000210.1:0-6552 GCA_036279335.1 Dyella sp. | reverse complement strand
CCGGCACCGGTGCCGGCGCGCTCGCGCTGTTCTACGTCGAGACGATGGACCGCGGACGCCGGCGCCCCGAGCTGGTCATCGACCGCCTGAAGGACAAGCTCGGCACGCATGAGCTGCCCACCGCCGAAATCCACCTGGACGGCCTGCCCGCCTGGCCCGTGGGTGAGCTGACGAACGGCGTGAGGCAGGTGGCGCCGATGCTCAACGTGACCCGCACGTGGAATGCCATCTGCGCGGTGGCCAGCATGGCGCGGGCGATCGCGTTGGCGCGTGACTACGCAGTGCGGCGCGAGGCGTTTGGCCGTCCGCTGATCGAGCATCCGCTGCATGCGCAGACGCTGGCCGGGATGCAAGCCGAGTTCGAGGGCGCGTTCGCGCTGAGCTTCGAGGTGGCGCATCTGCTGGGCCGCGTCGAGCACGGCACCGCGGCTCCGCATGAGGCGGCACTGCTGCGCCTGCTCACCCCGCTGGCCAAGCTGTGGACGGGCAAGCTGGCGGTGGAGATCTGCTCCGAGGCGCTGGAGTGCTTCGGCGGCGCCGGCTACATCGAGGACACCGGCCTGCCGCAGCTGCTGCGCGACGCGCAGGTGTATGCGATCTGGGAAGGCACCACCAACGTGCTTTCGCTCGACGCGCTGCGCGGTGTCGGCGATGGCCTGAACGCCCTGCGCCACGCCGTGGCGGGGTGGACACGGGACGCCGGCGATCCGGCCTCCGTGACGGCCATCCGCGCCGCGCTGGACTCCGCCAGCGACTTCCTCGATCGCCAGGGCGACCTTCGCAACACGCTGGAAGCCGGCGCACGAGGCCTAGCACTTACCTTGGCACGCTGTACCGCGGCTGCTCTGCTCGCACGCCAGGCCGGTTGGGCCTTGGCCCGAGGCGATCAGCGCCCCGTCGCGGCCCTGCGCCGCTTCGTTCAGCACGGCCTGGGGCGCCTGCACTGGCCTGACCGCGACGATACGGCGCTGCTGCTGGACGACTGAACACGACGCGCGCAAGCCAACCGATTGGGAGCCGTGCCGCTGCACCGGCTAAAATGCGTCGATCCCTACCCCAGCGGCGCAGCAACCATGCAGCATCTGACCATCGTCACCACCGGCGGCACCATCGACAAGATCTACTTCGACGACAAGTCGGACTACAAGATCGGCGCGCCGCAGATCGGCGAGATCCTGGGGCATCTTGGCGTGGCGTTTCAGTACGACGTGATTCCGATCCTGCGCAAGGACAGCCTGCACGTCACCGACGAGGACCGCGCGCTGATCCGCTCCACCATCGAGGCGCAGCCGCACCGCCACGTGCTGGTCACCCACGGCACCGACACCATGGTGGAGACGGCCAAGGTGCTGGCCAGCATCCCCGGCAAGGTCATCGTGCTGACCGGTGCGCTGAACCCGGCACGCTTCCAGGGCTCCGACGCGGTGTTCAACATCGGCTGCGCGGTGGCCGCGGTGCAGACCCTGCCGGACGGCGTGTACATCGCCATGAACGGCCGCGTGTGGGATCCCGCCAAGGTGCGCAAGAACCGCGACGCCAACCGCTTCGAGCAGGCCTGACGCTGACGCGCGCGACGGCCTGCGGGAGAACCCGTCCAAGCCTCGAAAAAACAGCGGCCCGGTCATCCTGACCGGGCCGCTGAGCTTCATGTGCAGCCGCTCGTCCCGAGCCGCCTCAGCACACAATCAGGGTGCTCAGTTCCACGTGGCCTTGAGCGTCACGCCCGAGAAGGCCGAGTAGCCGTTGAGCATGATGTAGTACGTGCCCGCCGACGGCGACGCCGCCGTGCAGCTCTCGCTGTTGCCCGCCACGTACGGGCGGCAGTCGTAGCTGCTGGTGGTCGGCGTGGCGCCGAACTTCACGTACAGGTCCTCGTCACCGGAACCACCGGAGGTGGTGATCGCCAGGTTCGTGGCACCGGCCGGGACCTGCACCGCGTAGTAGAGCTTGGCGCCCTTGGCGCCGGACAGGTTGCTCACCGGCACGCCGTTCTGCAGCACGTTGCTGCCGCCACCGCCGCTGCTGGTGCTCCAGCTGGCCTTGACGGTCACCCCGGAGAACGCCGAGTAGCCGTGCACCTTCACGTAATAGGTGCCCGCCGAGGGCGAGGCCACGGAGCAGCTCTCGCTGTTGCCCGCCACGTAGGGACGGCAGTCGTAGCTGCTCAGCGTCGGCGCCGAGCCGAACTTGGTGTACAGGTCGGCATCTCCGGTGCCACCGGAGATCGAGATCACCAGGTTCGATGCGCCGGTCGGCACCGCCACGGTGTAGTTGAGGTCGGCACCGGTGGCCGCGGCCTGGCCGGTCAGCGCCACGCCGTTGGAGAGCGCGGTCGTGCCGCCGCCGGTTCCACCGCCGCCGCCCGAGCTCGGGCAGGTCACGCCCACGCCGGAGAACGCGGCCGCCACGTTCGCCGCGCTGTAGCCCAGATCGGTAGCCGCCGACTCCACGCCGCAGGCGCCGGAGTTGAAGGTCGAGGTGGCGGTCCAGTACGACTTGTTGGCCAGCGCAAACACCTGGAACGCCTTCTTCACGTCCCAGCCGCTGGTCTTGGCCAGCAGGCAGAACGCCTTGTTGTACACGCCGGACGAATAGTGCACGTTGAGGCTGGAGGTGTAGTCGGCGGCGTTGTCGATCGAGCTGCCGTCCTGCGGCGGGTTGCACATGTAGCGCAGCGCGTCGCCGATGCCGGCGCTGGTCTTGACGATGTCGCGTCCCACCAGGAAGTCGGCCGCGCCGCGGTCGAAGTACTCGGCCGCCTCACCGGCAATGTCCGAGTAGGCCTCGTTCATGCCGCCGGACTGACCGGTGTACTGCAGGCCGGAGTTCTGCTCGGTGTAGCCGTGGCTGATTTCGTGGCTGGTCACGTCCAGCGAGACCAGCGGATAGAACGTGCTGGCACCGTCGCCGAAGTACATCGCGGTGCCGTCCCAGAACGCGTTCTCGTAGTTGCTCTTGTAGTGCACGTTCATGCGCAGCTTGATGCTCAGCGGCGCGGCGCCCGTGTACGCCAGGTACATGTCATGCACCACACCGCCGAAGTGGTGGGCGTCGTTCACCGGCGAGTAGGCGCCGTTGACTGCGTCGGTGTTGCTGTTGGGGCAGGTGAAGCTGACGATCGAGCCGCCGCTGGTGCCGCGGTTGAGGTTGTAGGTCACCACGTTGGCGTTGTTGAGCGTGCAGGTGCTGCCGGACTGGGTCACGTCGAGCGCGGCGTAGTCGGTGCCGTAGGTGTACTGGCCGGTCTTCTGGTTGCCGCCGGGGCCGGTGGCCGAGGCGTAGGTCAGGCCGTTCCAGCTCTGGATCACCTCGCCGGTGTTGGCATCGACGATGGCGGTGGGACGCGACGGCTGGCCGTTGCCGTGAACCACATACGACGTGCGGTACACCAGGCGCGCCGGGCCATTGTCCTGCGGATAGACGAACAGGTCCGCCTGCCGGTTGCTCATGACCGCGCCGCCCACCAGCGAGGTGTGGGCGTGGGTCTTCAGCGCATCGATGGCCCGTGCGGCGGTGAGCTTCGGCCTGACCGACACCAGGTCCGAGTCCAGGTTCTGCGCCAGCTCGCCGGTGGCGCGCAGCGCGTTGCCGTTGGCATCTTCCACCACCGCCACGCTGCGGCCGTATACCGGCACGCCGCGATACACCTGCTGACGACGGACCACGTGACGGCCGTTGGCCACCGCCACCGAACTGCGCGCCACCAGCGCGCTGTTCGCGCCGAGGCCCAGATGCGCCGACAGCGAGGCTGCCGGCAGCGCGCCGAGGTTCTGGGCATGGAGGCTGTGCGTGGTGGCGGCGGTGGCGACGGAGGCGGTAGCCATGCCGATCGCGGCGACCAGCATTTTCAAGCGAAGACTGCTGTGCATTGCGGACTCCTGGACATTATCGAGGCGAACAAGCCCGATGCGGCCGTATCGACCCCATTTATGAGTGGCCGCAGAATCCTGCGGCTGCCGGTTTCGTTGGATGGTCCAGCGATGCCTGTTCATCCGGCCGCGGCCTCCCCCTGTGGCTTCCTGTCAGGGCTCGCGGTGGATCATTGGACCGAGGCCGGCACTTCCAGCGACCTCGACAGGATCATCCGTCGACCTCCCCGCCGGCGGACCGCTCAAACCTAGGCGGACGCGAAAGCCGCAACAAGGTGAATGATTCCTATGGGGGGCGGCGATCCGGGGGCTGTCGGCCGGGCTTTTCCCGCCAGGAATCCATGCAGCACAAGCCATGGACGCACCGGCGTGGCGATGGAGGCACAGCGCCGCCGCCGCGGCCGCCCACCGAAAATGTGATCTGGATCATGGGCAGCTGCGCGTGCAGCGGTGGATGTCCCGCATCCCGTGAGGCCGAAGCTTCGCTGCGCAGCAGAACGGGCGCGGGGATCGGCCGCTTTCGCCGGTCGCAAGCGAGGACGGACGCGGCAGCCGCGGAAGGAACACAGGATGCCCGGCGGGCAGGCGGTCAGCCGGCCTGACGACCGTGGGCGCATCGCGGCCACGGTGGCGCCAGCCATACCGGAAAACGGGCGCGGAAAACGCGCCGGGCTCCCTTCATCGCGGGGCGCCGGCTTCCGTCAACGCAAGCGAACCATCGAAACAGCCCGCCGCCAGTTCAGAGCATGCCCGTTTCGAGCTTCGCCGCGTCGGACATCATCGAGTGGTTCCAAGGCGGGTCGAACACCAGATCCACGTCGGCCTCGGCCACGGTGGGAATGAGCTCGAGCTTGGTCCGCACGTCGTCGACCAGGATGTCGCCCATGCCGCAGCCCGGCGCGGTCAGCGTCATCTTGACGTAGACCTTGCGCTGCTCGTCGGCAGCGCTTTCCAGGCTCACGTCGTAGACCAGGCCCAGCTCCACCACGTTGATCGGGATCTCCGGGTCGAACACGGTGCGCAGCTGCTGCCACACCAGCTTCTCCACGTCCTCGTCGCTGGCGTCATCGGCCAGCTCGATCGCCGGCGGCGGCTCCTTGCCCAGCGCGTCGGCGTCGCTGCCGGCGATGCGGAAAAGGTTGCCCTCCACGTACACCGTGAAGCTGCCACCCAGCGCCTGGGTGATGTAGCCGATCTGCCCGGCCGGCAGCACCACCGTTTCACCCTGCGGCACCATCACCGCGGTGCAATCCCGCTCGAGGGTGAAAGGTTCGCTGCTCAAACTGAAACCGCTCATGTCCATCCTGCCCAAGACGATGACGCGCGCCAGAGGCGCGACCGATGTGCCCATTATGCCGGCCATGCCGGTCGACTGCCCGATCCAGATCAGGCTGAGCGCCGCAATAATCAAGCGGCGGGAGCGCGCCGGAAGGCTCGCGCTATCATGTGCGTTTTGTCCGGGACCTGCCGCACGATGCTGCCCTTGCTTCGACGCCCTGCGCCATGACGCGGCTACGCCGCAGCTTCGCCAACGCCTTTTCCGCCATCAGTGCCGCCATGCTGGGACTTGCCGCGGGCGCGCTGTGGATGCTGCCGATCGCCTACCTGCAATCGACGCTGCCGTGGCTGGCGCTGCCCATCGGCGCACTGCTCGGCTGGGCGGTGGCGCGCTGGGTGCTGCCGCGCCGCGGTGCGGCGATCCTTGCCGCGCTGGCCACGCTGGTCGCGGCCGGCTACGTGTGCGTGCTGCTCACCGCCGCGCGGCTGGCCGGCAACTTGGACCTGGGCCTCACCGAGGCGATGCGGACGGCTGGCCCGGGCATGCTGTGGTCGCTGACGCGGCTGTCGCTCGATGCCGCCCAGCTGCTGTGGTTTGCCGCAGGGGCAGCCGTGGCGGCATGGACGGCGCGCCGGTGTGTCGAGCGACGCTGACGCCAGACCTGTGGCAGCCCGGCGGTGATGAAACGTTCGACAGTTCTGCCGCGTGTGCCATCGCACCTTCACGACCGGCCGCGAGTGAGCCCACCCGCAAAAGCCGATGAAGCGCATGCACGGATGGGCGCGCTGCGCGCCGCCGGCACCATCGGCCAGCGGCGTGCCCAGCCGGCAGGCGGTCTTTTCGCGGCCCCTCAGCTTTCCAGCGTCTTCAACGCGGTGACCAGCTCGCCGGCCGCCGCCTGGCCGTCGCCGTACAGCATGCGCGCGTTGTCGGCGTAGAACAGCGCGTTCTCGATGCCGGCGAAGCCGGTGCCGCGGCCGCGCTTGACCACGATGACGTTCTTCGCCAGCGACACGTCCAGAATCGGCATGCCGTAGATCGGCGAGGCCGGGTCGGTCTTGGCCACCGGATTGACCACGTCATTGGCGCCGATCACCAGCGCCACGTCGGTGTTGGGGAACTCGGGATTGATGTCGTCCATGTCGGCGATCAGGTCGTACGGCACGCCGGCCTCGGCCAGCAGCACGTTCATGTGCCCGGGCATGCGCCCGGCCACCGGATGGATGGCGAACTTCACCTTCACCCCACGCTCGATCAGCAGCTTGGCGAACTCCCACACCTTGTGCTGCGCCTGCGCGACGGCCATGCCGTAACCCGGCACGATCGCGACGCGCTCGGCGTAGGCCATCATCACCGCCGCGTCGTTGGCGTCGATCGGTTTCAGCGCACCCGCGATTTCCTGCT
>DASUJJ010000209.1:0-5225 GCA_036279335.1 Dyella sp. | reverse complement strand
CGCGGCGACCAGGTGCAGCGCCGGTGAGGACGAGCCGGGATGGATTTCCTTGCCGCTGTCGGCAAGCACCAGCGTTTCCTCGCCCGCGCGTCGGCCCGGGCCCTTGGCCACGCCCACCACCTCGATGCCGCCCACGCCCAGCTCGCGCAGCACGTCCAGCGCCTGCGCCACCTGGCCGGCGCCGCCGTCGATCAGCAGCACGTCGGGCTTGGCGCCCTCGCCTTCGGCCACCTTGCGGAAGCGCCGGGTGAGCGCCTGATGCATCGCCGCGTAATCGTCCCCCGGCGTGATGCCGCTGATATTGAAGCGGCGGTAGTGCGACTTGTCCGGCCCTTCCGGACCGAACACCACACACGACGCCACGGTCAGCTCGCCGCGCGTGTGGCTGATGTCGAAGCACTCGATGCGCTTGGGCGGCGCGCCGAGGCCGAGCACCTTCTGCAGGTCGTCGAAACGCGCCCCCAGCGTCTGCCGGCTGGCCAGGCGCTGAGTCAGCGATGCCTGCGCGTTGCGCTCGGCCATCTGCAGGAACTGCGCACGCTCGCCGCGCACGCGGGTCTTGATCTCCACCGCGTGACCGGACTGCTGCGCCAGCAGCTCGGCGAGGATCGCCTCGTCCTCCAGCGCCTCGCCCACCACCAGCTCGCGCGGCACCGGGCGCTCCAGGTAGTACTGCGCGATGAACTGGGCCAGCACGTCGGCCGGCTCGGCATCCAGCGGCAGCCGCGGAAAGAAATCACGCGTGCCCAGGCTGATGCCGTCACGGAAGAACAGCACGCTGACGCAGGCCAGGCCCGACTCGATGCGGCAGGCGATCACGTCCATGTCCGCGCTGGCGCCCTGCACGTGATGCTGCGCCTGCAGCCGGCGCAGCGCCGCCACCTGGTCACGCAGCGTGGCGGCGCGCTCGAAGTTCAGCGCCGCGGCGGCCTGCTCCATCGATCCGGCCAGCTCGTCGATTACTGCGCTGGAACGTCCTTCGAGAAACATCTGCGCGTGGCGCACGTCCACGGCGTAGTCCTCGCGACCGATCAGCCCCACGCACGGCGCCGTGCAGCGGCCGATCTGGTGCTGCAGGCAGGGGCGCGAGCGGTTGCGGAAATAGCTGTCCTCGCACTGGCGCACCTTGAACAGCTTCTGCATCAGGTTGAGGCTTTCGCGCACCGCGTAGGTGCTCGGATAGGGCCCGAAAAAGCGCCCCGGCAGATTGCGCGCACCGCGGTGAAAGGCCAGCCGCGGGAAGTCCTCACCGGTGGACAGATAGATGTACGGATAGCTTTTGTCGTCGCGCAGCAGGATGTTGTAGCGCGGCTTGAGCGACTTGATCAGCTGCGATTCCAGCAGCAGCGCCTCGCCCTCGGTGCGCGTGACGGTGATTTCGACGCGCGCGATCTGCGACACCATCGCGGCGATGCGCGGTTCCATCCGCGGCTTCAGGAAATAGCTGCCGACGCGCTTCTTGAGATTGCCGGCCTTGCCGACATACAGCAGCTCGTCGCCCGCATCGAAGTAGCGGTAGACGCCGGGCGACGTGGAGAGAGTGCGGACGAAGGCCTTGCCGTCGAAGGCCGGCTCGGAAGCGGGTGACATGGCGTGAATTGTAGCCGCTGCCGGAGCCACCACCGCGCCCTGCGCCGTCCGGTTCAGCCGCCCAGCCGGGCCAGCAGACCGTCCGCGCCGCGCTCGGCCAGCGCGATCACCTGGCGGAAATCGTCCGGACCGCCGTAATACGGGTCGGGCACCTCGACCACGTCGTCGATGCCGGCCGCCGGCAGGAACAGGCCGAGCTTGTGCCGCAACGCCGGCGGGCAGCGCGCGGCGAGGTCGCGCAGGTTGGCCTGATCCATACCCAGCACCCGCTCGAAGCGCTGGAAGTCGGCCACCTCGATCTGCCGCGCGCGGTGCGCGGAAAGGTCGTAGCCGGCCGCACGCGCCGCCTCGCGCATGCGCGCATCGGCGCGATGCCCGACGTGCCAGCCGCCGGTGCCGCAGGACTCCACCGTCACGCTATGCCCGGCCACCGCGAAGCGCTGGCGCAATACCTCCGCCACCACCGGCGAACGGCAGATGTTGCCGAGGCAGACGATGAGGAAATCGCCGCCGCTCATCCCTGCGCGGCCAGCCACTGTTCGGCCCGGACGAGGTCGGCCTCGGTATCGATGCCTGGCGGGAAGGGTTCGGGCGTGAGCCGCACTGCAATCGCATGGCCGTGCTCCAGCACGCGCAGTTGCTCCAGCGACTCGGCCTGCTCCAGCGGCGTGCGCGACAAGCCGGTGTACTGGCGCAGGAAGCCGGCCCGATAGGCATAGATACCGATATGGCGCAGGAACGGCACGTCGGCGGGCAACGCCTCGCGACTCGTCGCGAACGCATCGCGCGCCCACGGCAGCGGCGCGCGGCTGAAGTACAGCGCGCGGCCGCGGGCGTCGCGCACCAGTTTCACCACGTTGGGATCGAACAGCTCGTGCGCCTCACCAATGGGCGTGGCCAGCGTGGCCATCGGCGCATCGTCCTCGGCCAGCGCGAGAGCCACTTCCCGAATGCCGGCGGCGGGCGCGAACGGCTCGTCGCCCTGCAGATTCACCACGATGGCGTCGTCGCCCCAGCCATAGTGCGCGGCGCATTCGGCCAGCCGATCACTGCCCGAGGCGTGGTCCGCACGGGTCATGCAGATGTCCACGCCCTGCCCGGCCAGCGCTTCGGCGATGCGCGCGTCGTCCACCGCCACCACCACCTGGCTGGCCCCGGCAAGCAGTGCGCGCTGCGCCACGCGCACCACCATCGGCACACCGCCAATGGCGCGCAGCGGCTTGGCCGGCAGGCGGGTGGAACCGTAGCGGGCGGGGATGGCGACGATGAAATCAGGACGGGACATGGCGATCTCGATCACGGGCTCGCAAGCCTAACCCGCCGGCCGCGCCCCTGTGTAGGAGCGCACCCTGTGCGCGAATGCTCTTGCTCTCGATCAACATCAAGGGCGAAAAGCGTGTCGCGCACAGAGCCTGCCCTCGACTCGATCGGGGGGTGCGCTCCTACAGGGCGGGGGCCAGATAGAACCCGCAGCCGTTGGCCAGCCCCATGAAACCCGGGAACGACGTGGCCACGTTGGCGCAGTCGCCGATATGCACCGGGCCGCGGGCGATGAGTCCAGCGACGGCGAAGCTCATCGCGATGCGGTGGTCGCCGTGGCTGTCGATGCGACCGCTGCCGATCGGGCCACCGTGGATCGTCCCACCGTCCGGACGCTCTTCGACGCGCACACCGAGCGCCTGCAGGCCCGCAGCCATGCTGGCCAGTCGGTCGGACTCCTTCACCCGCAGCTCGGCGGCGCCGCGCACCACGGTGGCGCCTTCGGCCGCGGCCGCCGCCACGAACAGCGCGGGGAACTCGTCGATCATGTCCGGCACCAGCGCCTCGGGCAGCTCGATGCCGTGCAGCGGCGCATGGCGCACCACCAGGTCACCGACCGGCTCGCCGCCGCTCTCGCCTTCGTGCTCGATGCGGATGTCCGCTCCCATCAGGCGCAGCGCCTGCAGCAGGCCGGTGCGGCGCGGGTTGAGGCCGACCGCCGGCAGGTGCAGCTCGGCACCGGGCACGATGCTGCCGGCCACCAGAAAGAAGGCCGCCGAGGAGAAATCCGCCGGCACGCGCACGTCGGTGGCGCGCAGCGCGTGTCCCCCGCTGAGTCGCGCGCGGCCGGCTGAGAACTCGATCGGCCAGCCGAACGCGGCCAGCATGCGCTCGGTGTAGTCGCGGGTGGGATGCGGCTCGATCACTTCGGTCTCGCCCTGCGCATACAGACCGGCCCGCAGCAGCGCGGACTTCACCTGCGCGCTGGCCACGGGCAGCGTGTAGCGGATGCCGCGCAGCGGCTGGCCGCCGCGCACATGCAGCGGCGGCAGACCTTCGTGGCTGTCGATGCGCGCGCCCATCCGCGCCAGTGGATCGGTGACGCGCCGCATCGGCCGCTTCGACAGCGACTCGTCGCCAATCAACAGGCTGTCGAACGCCTGGCCCGCCAGCAGCCCGGTGAGCAGGCGCATGCCGGTGCCGGCGTTGCCGCAGTCGAGCGCGCCGGCCGCCGCACGCAAGCCGTGCAGGCCCACGCCGTGCACCACGCGCTCGCCGTCGGCCAGGACATCGATGCGCACGCCCAGCTGCTGCATCACCGCCGCCGTGGCGCGAGTGTCCTCACCCTCCAGGAAGCCGTGGATGTGCGAGACGCCCTCGGCAAGAGCGCCCAGCATCATCGCGCGGTGCGACACCGACTTGTCGCCCGGCACCTTCACCACGCCATGCAGCAGACCGGCTGGGCGGCTGGTCCAGTGCACACGCTGGCCACCACTCACGGCAGGGCCACCGGATAGGAGCCAAGCACGCGCAGGCTGGCCACGCTGGACTCGATCTCGCTGACTGCCTCCTTGAGGTTGCCCTCGTGGATGTGGCCGGAGACGTCGATGAAGAACGCGTACTGCCACTTGCCAGTGTGCGCCGGGCGCGACTCGATGCGGTTGAGGCTGACGTCGTGTTTGGCGAAGGGGCTGAGCACGTCGTACAGCGCGCCGGGCTTGTCGTTCACGGTGACCAGCAGCGAGGTGCGGTCGTTGCCCGAAGGCGGAAACAGCGAGCGGCCGATCACCAGGAACCGCGTGGTGTTGTCGGCGCGGTCCTCGATCCCGGTGGCCACCGTCTTCAGCCCGTAGATCTTGCCGGCCGTCTCGCCGGCGATGGCGGCCGCACTCTCGTCGTGGCGCGCCATACGCGCGGCTTCGGCGTTGCTGCCCACGGCGATGCACTCCACGCCCGGCAGGTTGATCCGCAGCCAGGTCTTGCACTGCTGCAGCGACTGCGCATGCGCGTAGACGCGGCGCACGTCCGACAACTGGCCGGTGAGCGCGTGCAGGCACTGGTGCACGCGCAGCTCCACCTCGCCGCAGATCGTGGCGTCTGAGGTGAGGAACATGTCCAGCGTGACCTGGATCATGCCCTGCCCGGAGTTCTCCACCGGCACCACGCCGAAATCGGCATGGCCGGCGGCAACCTCCTGGAACACCTCCTCGATGCTGCCCAGCGGCAGGCCATAGGCGGCGTGGCCGAAATGCTTGCGCACGGCCTGCTCGCTGAAAGTGCCCTCGGGGCCGAGGTAGCCGATCTTGAGCGGATCTTCCTGCGCCAGGCAGGAAGACATGATCTCGCGGAACAGCCGCACCATCTCGGTATCGGAC
>DASUJJ010000208.1:0-3041 GCA_036279335.1 Dyella sp. | reverse complement strand
ACGGCGACCTGATCCGTCTCGACGCCATCAACGGCACGCTCGACGTGCTGGTCGACGAGGCCGAATTCGCCGCGCGCCCCAGCGTCACCCTGCCCGACCACTCGCACCACGTCGGCATGGGCCGCGAGCTGTTCGGCCTGTTCCGCAACAACGCCGTCACCGCCGATCTCGGCGCCGGCGTGCTCTGATCCCCACGCATTCCCGGAGTGAACCCGTGACGCAATCGATGGAAACCAAGCAGGCCCAGGTCGAGGCCACCATGCGGCTGGCGCCGGTGATCCCGGTGGTGATCATCGACGACGTGAAGGCCGCCGTGCCGATGGCGCGCGCGCTGGTCGCCGGCGGTACGCCGGCGATCGAGGTGACCCTGCGCACCCCCGCCGCGCTGGACGCGATCCGCGCCATCGCGCAGGAAGTCGAGGGCGCCTGCGTCGGCGTCGGCACCGTGCTCAACGCGGATCATCTCGCCGCCGCACGCGCGGCCGGCGCCCGTTTCGCGGTGTCGCCGGGCGTCTCGCCGAAGCTGCTCGACGCAGCCGACGACAGCGACCTGCCGCTGCTGCCCGGCGCCGCCACCGCCAGCGAGGTGATGCACCTGCTCGAACGCGGCTACCGTTTCCTCAAGTTCTTCCCCGCGGGGCCCGCCGGTGGCACCAAGCTGATCGGCGCCTGGGCCAGCCCGCTGCCGCAGGTGAAGTTCTGCCCCACCGGTGGCATCAGCCTCAGCACCGCCTCAGACTTCCTCGCGTTGCCCAACGTGCTATGCGTGGGCGGCTCCTGGCTCACCCCGGCGGACAAACTCCAGGCCGGCGACTGGGCCGCCATCGAGTTGCTGGCGCGCGAAGCGGCGGGGCTTGGCAGGGCATCCTGATACACGGTCGATGGGGATGGCAGCAGCGGTGTGCAATTGCCGGAGAGTGCGCACCGCCTGATACTTGTCGGCCTCGCCCAGCAACAGCGACTCACGCCTGCGCGATGGGGGCGGTCTGCGAGTCGCGACGCCGTACCGAGCGCGATCACTCATGCGGTGCGTCACCACCACGGTACGGCAGAACGAGACCCATCGAACCGGCTTTTGCAGCGTACGGGACGAGCGCCTCGGCACCGAGTCCGGTAGGTCGGCTGGGCGGCGCGCCGCTCAGCGCCCCATGCCACGAGCCATGGCTACCTGTGTCGCCTGCTGCTGATCCATCGCCTGCTGCTGGACGGCCTGTTGTTGCTGATCGACCTGAGCCGTGGCCTGGGCGCGCAGCTCGATCCCCGGCGCCATTGCGGCGAGGGTCTGGGTATCGATCCGAAATGCAGCCCAGTTGCCCGCCTGGGCGGAATCCAGCATCCGCTGCAGGAACGCGTTCGGGTCCTGCGCAGGATCCACGGCACGCTGCCCTTGCGCTGCCGAGCGCTCCCGCTGCTCTCGCATGAGCTCCATCGCACGGCCCTCCATGTCGCGGGTGCGCCCATCGAGGCTGGGTAGGACGACGCCCTGCACACCGTGCCGATCGATCGCTTCGGCGACCGAGTTGGCCCCGTGCCGGCGCACTCGATCGGCTTGCGATAGGGTCTCCAGCGGTGCCGCGGCCAATTCGCCGGCAGCAACGACCACTGTGCCAGCGGCAATGCCGATCAGGGCGGTCGCCTCGGGCACGCGTCCTGTCACGGCGCGCACCGCTGCACCTGCGACGTGAGCGCGATCATTGATCGTCTCACCGAGCACCTCCGCGTCCCGTTGCAATGTATTCCCCGCGGTGATCGAGGAGTGCACGACATGTGCTGCGCCAGCGTCGGCGACCTGCCGGATGGCCCGGGCATCGTCGTGCGCGTCGCGTTGCTGCTGAGCTGCCACGGTCCGTTGGTGTTCCACGTAGATCGCCGTAGCCCGGTCGTTCGCGTCCGCGGCTTGGCGCAATCCACCCATGAAGGGCAGGTGGCTTTCGGCTCGATCGATGGCCCCGCTTACTGCATTGCTCCACTGGGCCAGCTTGCCCAGACTGCGTTCGGCCAGCGATTCAACCTGACCGTAGGCCACACGCATGTCGGCCGCCGCTGCGCCGCCGTAATGCATCGCGCCGGCCACCAAACGCCCGTGGCCCTTCAGCTGGTCATTCAGCACATAGCCGACAATCCTGATGTCGCGATTCGCCTCAGCTCCGCTCCATCGGATGCCGTGATCCATGATCTCTCCGCCGGCCGCGACTACTTCACCGCCTCGTTTACCCACGACCCCGCCGATCAGAGCGCCGGAGACGACGTTCATCAGCGGTCCTGCGTCTGCGCTCAACGCGCTCAGTGATGGATGTTGCGGACGATCCACCAGATCACCTGTGCCGTCGCGCATCCTCGCCGGCAGCTCGATCTGGCGATCGCCTGCGGCGAGCGGCATCTGCTTCAGCAACCGCGACCCCGAATGGGTTCCCAGGTAATCGATCAGCTGCAGCGCGTCATGCTGCATCTTTGGGTCATAAGGCAGCGCCTTTGCCAATTGCTCCTTCGCCAGCATGTGCACGTCCGTCAGTGAGCCGAGCTCGGCGAGCTGCTGCGCGGCCAGTCCTACCTGCAATCGCGTCACGGTGTCCATGTCGTGGACGCCCTGCTGGGTGTCGTGAAGGATCTCGCCCTTGACGTAGTAACTCGAAACAAGGTCGTCGCTGCCGAGGATCGGCAGGTGATGCTGATCCGCATAGCGTTGCACCGTATTCGGATGCGTTCCGGCCCCATTGAAGATGTAGCCGGGCATCCCGGTGAGCTTGGAACAGGCGGCCGCATCAGCGGCGCCTTTGGAGTGGCCGGCAAGCTCGAACGGCCCATGAAAGTTCCGTTGAAACTCAACGGCGAGCTTCATCGCGCGGTTCGCGTGATCGCTCTCCAAGCCGATCCCCTGGCGCGCGTTCTCGATCCAGTCCTCGAGCGCTGACTCGCGATAGCGCGTGCCGCCGTGGCCATCGGGCACGGCGATCAGGCCATTGGATCCCTTGTCCACGATGACCGGCGGCGTATCCGGCCCATACACGCGCGGATCGGGGATGTAGATTTCCGCGCGGAAG
>DASUJJ010000207.1:0-2863 GCA_036279335.1 Dyella sp. | reverse complement strand
GCGGTGTCCGGCCAGGCCGGTGTCCGCGGCGCGCCATCAGCCCATGCCGACTGAACAGACAGAACCGCCATCGCGGCTAGAGCCATCCGCCAGCCGTTCATGGCTTGCCGATCAGGTACACGGCGTAGATATCCTGCTGTGCTCGCAAGGTTCCGACTCGCAGATCCGGCGGCACAGCTTGGCCGTTGTCGTACGACGGCGGGGCCGGTGGGGCCGGGGGAGCCACCTGCCCGCCAGCAAAGCGGGAGCTGCTACCCCATGACCCGGCCTGCACACCATAGGCAAAATCAGGCGCCACCTCGGACACGCTGTACACACCGGCGATTTGCATGCCATAGGCCTGCGCAATCTGCTTAGCCGACGCCTGCGAATTGGCCATGGCCTGCTCGCGCAGTGCCTGCATGATCGTATCGAGATGGCTGCTACCTGCTCCGGTGCCGACGACCTGCACCTCCTCCCCTGCGGGCAGGCCCTTGAGGAACTCGCGAAGCTTGGGCATGGCATCGAAGGTGGCTGCAACGTTGCGCGTCACCCGCGTACCGAGGAAGACCGATTTGCCGTCGCGATATTCGGACGCAGGACCGATCTGCAACGTACTGGCTTGTGTATGGCCATTCATGGCACCGGCTTTGGTCAAAGTCGCAAAGATCGCAGCCATATGCTTTTCCACACGCTCGCGCGCCCGGTCAGCAAGCGGATCCGTCACCTCGACCTTGAGGGTGATCGAGAAGCGATCGGGCAGATAGGTGGTTTCCGCATGCCCGCGAACCAGGAGGTGCGGCGCGCTGGGAATGGCGTTCACCTGGGCGTGCACTTCCAGTGACACCAACAGCGCCAGCAAATAGCTGAAAGCTCGTTTCATACTCACTCCTTTGATTTGAAATGCTTGTCTGGCGAAGAAGCCGTCACAATCCCTTCGCCGCCTGCGCCACGGCGCGGAACAGGGCGCGGCCCTTGTTCATCGTCTCCTCCCACTCGGAAGCCGGGTCGGAGTCGTAGACGATGCCGGCGCCGGCCTGCACGTGCAGGCGGCCATCCTGGATCACCGCGGTGCGGATGGCGATGGCGGTGTCGGCATCGCCCCACCAGCCGATCCAGCCGATTGCGCCGGCGTAGATGTTGCGCTTGTAGGGCTCCAGCTCCTGGATGATCTCCAGCGCGCGGATCTTCGGCGCGCCGCTGACGGTGCCGGCGGGGAACGTGGCCTTGAGCACGTCCATGTACGACAGCCCCGCGCTCAGCTCGCCCTCGACCTGGCTGACGATGTGCATGACGTGCGAGTAGCGCTCGACCACGAACGACTCGGTGACCGTCACGCTGCCGGTCTCGGTGATGCGGCCGACGTCGTTGCGGCCCAGGTCGATCAGCATCACGTGCTCGGCGCGCTCCTTGGGGTCGGCCAGCAGCTCGGCTTCCAGAGCCTGGTCTTCGTCTTCGGTGGCGCCGCGACGGCGCGTGCCCGCAATCGGACGCACCACCACCTTGCCGTCCTTCAGTCGCGCCAGGATCTCCGGCGAGGAGCCGACGATCTGCGTCTTGCCCAGGTCGACGAAGTACATGTATGGCGACGGGTTGAGCGCACGCAGCGCGCGGTACACATCCACCGGCCGCGCGTTGAAGCCCACGCTGAGCCGCTGCGACGGCACCACCTGGAAAATGTCGCCGGCGCGGATGTATTCCTTGGCCTTTTCCACCATCGCCTCGAACTCGGCCTTGGTGAACGACGACTTGAAGTCGCTCTCGTCCAGCGCCACCGACTGCGTCAGCTGCGGGTACGAGGCGCCACCCTGGCGCAGGCGGTAGACCAGCGCGTCGAGCCGGCGCTGCGCGGCGGCATAGGCCTGCGGCTGCGAGGGATCGGCGTGCACGATCAGGTACAGCCGACCCTTGAGGTTGTCGAATACGGCCACTTCCTCCGCCAGCATCAACAGCACGTCGGGCGTGCCCAGCTCGTCGGGGCGATCCCACTGCGCCAGGCGCGGCTCGATGTAGCCGATCGTCTCGAAACCGAAGTAGCCGACCAGGCCGCCGCTGAAGGCGGGCAGCTGCGGCAGGCGCGGCACGTCGTACTGCTGGCGGAGTTTCTCGATCTCGGCGAGCGGATCGTCCAGGTGGCGGCGCTCGGTGATTTCGCCGGCGTCCTCCACTTCCAGCTCGTGCCCGCGCAGCCGGTACACGCGCTTCGCCGGCAGGCCGATGATCGAGTAGCGCCCCCAGGTGGCGCCGCCCGCGACCGATTCGAACAGAAAGGTATACGGGCCGTCGGCCAGCTTGAGGTACACCGACAGCGGCGTGTCGAGGTCGGAAAACACCTCGCGCACCAGCGGAATGCGCGTGTGGCCCTGGGCCACCAGCGCGTCGAATTCGTCTCGGGAGATCACGTGGCGTGGTTCCGGCGGGTTCAAAAAGACGGCCATTGTAGGCGCGCCACCGCGCTGTCGCCCACGCGCAGGAACATCGCCGCCCACTGCGGCCGCGCGTCGCAGCCGCTGGGGCGCGCCGCCCGGGTGGCACTGACGCACGGCTTGGGTAAGCTGGCCGCCACCCACCGAAGGGATACGCGGGCATGGAAACGTTCTGCCTGGTGCTTGCAGGCCGCCATCTCGACCACGACGCGCCCGCCGTGGAGAAACGCTTGGCCGAGGCCTTCGGCATGGCGCCGGCGGAATTTCGCGACAAGGTGTGGCAGCGCGCGCCGCTGATCATCCGGCGCGCGCTGGACGAGGCGACCGCGCACACCCAGGCCAGCCAGCTGACCGCGCTGGGCACCGCGGCCGAAGTGCACGCCGACGACGGCGCGCTGATCTGGCTGCTGCGCGGTCAGCGGGTGCTTGGCCCGCTGCCGGCCGGCGCGCGCGACCAC
>DASUJJ010000206.1:0-3828 GCA_036279335.1 Dyella sp. | reverse complement strand
CCTGGGCGGTGCACGTGCTGGGCGGCGGCAAGCTGCGCCGGTTGGCGACCTCCACCGAGCTGCGCCAGGCGCTGGCCGCGGCCACCGGCTACGCCGACTGGCTGATCGACGAGAGCTACCAGCACGTGGGCGACCTGGCCGAAACCATCGCGCTGATGCTGCCGCCCGGCGACGGCACGCTGGGCGAGGTGCCGCTGCACGTGTGGCTGGAGCAGCGCCTGCCTGCCCTGGCCAAGCTGGACAGCGCCGAGCGCATCGCCACGCTGCAAACCTGGTGGCGCGCGCTGAAGCCGGAGCAGGTGTTTCTGCTCAACAAGCTGATCACCGGCTCGCTGCGCGTAGGCGTATCGCAACGGCTGGTGGTGCAGGCGCTGGCGGCGTGGTCGGGCCAGCCCACCGACCTCATCGCGCATCGCATGAGCGGCACGTGGAAGCCCACTGCCGCGGCGCTCGCTGCATTGGCGGCACCCGTGGGCGAGGACGAGCACCTGGCCGATCGCCCCTACCCGTTCTTCCTCGCCTCGCCGCTGGAAGCGGACGTCACCACGTTGGGCGATCCGCGCGACTGGCTGGCCGAGTGGAAGTGGGACGGCATCCGCGCCCAGCTGATGTGGCGCGACGGCCGCGCCGGGCTGTGGTCGCGCGGCGAGGAGCGGCTGGACGGGCGCTTTCCCGAAATCGAACAGGCCGCCGCCTCGCTTCCCGTGGATGGCGTGCTCGATGGCGAGCTGCTGGCCTGGGACGTCCAGACGGCCAAACCGTTGCCGTTCACCGCGCTGCAGAAACGCATCGGCAAGCTCAAGCCCGGTGCCAGGCTGCTGGCCGACACGCCGGTGCGCTTCATGGCCTACGACCTGGTGGAGCGCGCCGGCAACGACCTGCGCGAACGCCCGCTGCACGAGCGCCGCACGCTGCTGGCCGAGCTGCTGGCTCCCACCGACGACGCCCTGATGCTCTCCCCGGCGCTGGTCGCCGAGCAGTGGGAATCGCTCACCGCCGAGCGCACGCAGTCGCGCGAACGGCAGACCGAAGGCCTGATGCTCAAGCGGCTGGACTCGCCCTACCGCGTGGGCCGCAAACGCGGCGACTGGTGGAAGTGGAAGGTGGACCCGCACACCATCGACGCCGTGCTGCTGTACGCCCAACCCGGCCACGGCCGCCGCTCCGGCCTGTTCACCGACTACAGCTTTGGCGTGTGGAGCGAGGGCGAGCTGGTGACCGTGGCCAAGGCCTATTCCGGCTTGGACGACGCCGAGATCGCCCGCCTCGACCGCTGGATTCGCGCGCACACCACCGAGCGCTTCGGCCCGGTGCGCGCGGTGGAGCCCGAGCACGTGTTCGAGCTGGCGTTCGAGGCGGTGCAGCTGTCCGGCCGCCACAAATCCGGCGTGGCCGTGCGCTTTCCGCGCATCGCCCGCTGGCGCACCGACAAGAAACCCGCCGATGCCGACCACCTCGACGACCTCCGCCGCCTGGCGACGGGCTGAGGCCCGCCTGCGCGACTGGTTCGCCGCGATGGGCCGCAAGCCCGCGCCGTTCCAGCGCGCCGCATGGAAAGCCTGGGGCGACGGCCGCAACGGGCTGATCCACGCGCCCACCGGCACCGGCAAGACGCTGGCCGCGGTGGGCGGGCCGCTGATCGACGGGCTGCTGCATCCGGCCAAGGGCCTGCAGCTGTTGTGGATCACGCCGCTGCGCTCGCTGGCCACCGACACCACCGGGCACCTCACCGCGGCGGTCGAGGCGATGGAACTGCCGTGGCGCGTGCTGCGCCGTACCGGCGACAGCTCCAGTGCCGAGCGCGCGCGGTTGCGGCGTGGCGACTGCGAACTGCTGGTGACCACGCCGGAAAGCCTGGCCCTGCTGCTCAGCTATCCCGATACCGCCGCCCGCTTTGCGAACCTGCGCGGCGTGGTGGTGGACGAGTGGCACGAGCTGATCGCCAGCAAGCGCGGCACGCTGCTGCAGCTGGGGCTGGCGCGGCTGCGCGCGCTTCGCCCGGAGCTGCGGGTCTGGGGTCTGTCGGCCACGCTGGGCAATCTGGATGAAGCGCTGCACACGCTGGCCGGCGACGGCGGCGTGCTGATCGGCAGCGCCGCGCGCAAACGCACCCGCATTGACACCGCCCTGCCCGGCCCCGGCGAGCGCTTTCCGTGGGCCGGGCATCTGGGCCTCAAGCAACTCGGCCGCGTGGTGCAGGCGGTGCTGGAAGTGCGCACGGCGCTGGTGTTCGCCAACACGCGCTCGCAGGCCGAGCTGTGGCACGAGGCGCTGGCCGCCGTGTGGCCCGAATCACCCGAGACGCTGGCGGTGCATCACGGCTCGATCGATCCCAAGCTGCGCCTGGCCACCGAGGAAGGCCTGCGCACGGGCGCGCTGCGCTGCGTGGTGGCCACCTCCAGTCTGGACCTGGGCGTGGATTTTTCCACCGTGGACCGGGTGATCCAGATCGGCAGCCCCAAGGGTGTGGCGCGACTGCTGCAGCGGGCCGGGCGCAGCGGCCACTCGCCGGGCGAGCCGTCGAGCATCCTGTGCGTGCCCACGCATCTGCTGGAGCTGGCCGAGATCGCGGCGGCGCGACGCGCGCTGGCGGCGCATCACCTGGAACCGCGCCATCCGCTACGCGGTTGCCTCGACGTGCTGGCGCAGCACCTGCTCACCCGCGCGCTGGGCGGCGGCTTCCAGGCGGATCAAGCCTATGCGGAGGTCGGCACCACGCGCGCCTACGCGCAGCTGCCGCGCGCCCAGTTCGACGCGGTGCTCGACTACCTCGAACACGGCGGCACCGCGCTGGCCGGCTACCCCGAGTACCACAAGCTGGTGCGCGACGCGGACGGCATGTGCCGGGTGGAGAGCAAGCGCGTGGCGCGGCTGCACCGGCTGTCGATCGGCACCATCACCTCCGACGGCAGCGTGCAGGTGCGCTACCTCAAGGGCGCGCGGCTGGGCGCGGTGGAGGAAAGTTTCATCGCACGACTGCGCCCGGGTGACCGGTTCCTGTTCGCCGGCCGCCACCTGGCGCTGGTGCGCGTGCGCGACATGACCGCCTACGTGCGCCAGGCCAGCAACCGCCAGGGCGGCGTGCCGCGCTGGATGGGCGGGCGACTGCCGCTGTCGGGCGAACTCTCCGCCGAGCTGCGCCGCGTGCTGGCCGACGGCGAGGCCATCGAGGCGGAGATGAAGGCGCTGCGGCCGCTGCTGGCGATCCAGCGCCAGCAGTCGCACCTGCCGCAGGCGGACGAGCTGCTGGTGGAGCGCACGCACACCCGCGAGGGCGACTACCTGTTCGTCTACCCGTTCGCCGGCCGGCTCGCGCATGAAGGGCTGGCCGCCGTGCTCGCCTACCGCCTCGCGCAGCGCGCCAAGGCCGACTACGGCTACGCGGTGAACGACTACGGCCTGGCCATCGCCGCGCGCAAACTGCCGCCGCTCGATGCGCAGGCCATGCGCGAGCTGCTGCATCCGTGGGGGCTGCGCCGCGACATCCGCGCCAGCATCAACCTGGCCGAGCTGGCCAAGCGGCAGTTTCGCGAGGTGGCGCGCGTGGCCGGGCTGGTGTTCAACGGCTACCCCGGCCAGGACAAGACACTGCGCCAGCTGCAGGTGTCCAGCGGCCTGCTGTTCGACGTGCTGCGCCAGCACGATCCCGATCATCCCCTGCTGTGGCAGGCCGAGCGCGAGGTGCTCGACCAGCAGCTCGATTCCCCACGGCTGCGCGATGCGATGGTGCAGGCCGCGCGCGGCACGCTGCTCTACGTCGAGCCGCCGCGGCTCACGCCGCTGGCGTTTCCGCTATGGGTGGAACGGCTGCGCGGCGGCGTGCATGCG
>DASUJJ010000205.1:0-2334 GCA_036279335.1 Dyella sp. | reverse complement strand
GGCTCGCCGTAGCGCATCGCCAATTCGACGGTGATCGGCCCCGGCCGACGCGCGAAAATTTCCGCCTGCAGCGCCCGCATCAGCGCCTCGCTGCCGGTGCGCAGCGGCGAGCCCTGTTCGGTCCAGATGCGCGCGTAGGCGTGCGCCGAACGCTTGGGCCGAAAGCGCAGGATCACCCCGTGCAGGATGAGGTTCCACAGCCAGCGCGGCAGCTCGATGATCCGCGGATCGCTGAGGAACTGGGACAGGTACGGGCGCACGCGGGCGGCGGTGGGCGCGTCCGGTGTGCCGAGGTTCACCAGCAGTACGCCAGCCTTGGCGCCCTGGTCGTGGGCATACCCGGCCAGGCCGGTATAGTTGCTGCTCATGGGCGTGCGCGTCGGTCGTGGAAACGGCCGTCCAGTCTGCCACAGGCCGCGCTGCCGGCCTGATCGCACGCGATGTCGCACGAGCCCAAGTCCCCTGACATTCCCGGAGCCTGCCATGTTCAAAGCATCCCTGCGTCGTTGGCCGCTGCTTGCGCTGACTCTCCTGCTGCCGGCGATGGCCGCCCACGCCGAAGATCCGCCGCTGGTGCGCGCGCAGAACGCGGTGCGCGTGCTCAACGAGATCATGCAGGCGCCGGACAAGGCGATCCCGCAGGACCTGCTGCGCGACGCCAAGGCCATCGCGGTGATCCCGGACATGGTCAAGGCCGGCTTCATCTTCGGCGGCCGCCGCGGCGAGGGGCTGATCTCGGTGAAGAGCCCGGACGGCACCTGGTCCAACCCCAGCTTCATCACCATGACCGGCGGCAGCGTGGGCTTCCAGATCGGCGTGTCGTCCACCGACGTGGTGCTGGTGTTCCGCACCCAGCGCGGGGTGGATTCGATCGTCAACGGCAAGTTCACGCTGGGCGCCGACGCTTCGGCCGCGGCCGGCCCGGTGGGCCGTACCGCCAGCGCGGCGACCGACAGCCAGATGAAGGCGGAGATCTATTCCTACTCGCGCGCCCGCGGCCTGTTCGCCGGCGTGGCGCTGGACGGTTCGGCGCTGCGCATTGACTACGACGCCAACGCGGCGGTCTACGGCGCGGGGATCACCCCGCGGCGCATTTTCGAGGGCGGCGTGAGCAATGTGCCGAGCCAGGTGGTCGATTTCCGCGACCGGCTGGAGGAGTACACTTCGCGCTGATCCGGACGGCGTGTCGCGCCAGGCGCGACGCGCCATCCCACCGGTTTGGCATTCGAGGACATCATGAGCATCTGGCATCTCATCATCCTGCTTATCGTGGTCGTGGTGATTTTCGGCACCGGCAAGCTGCGCAACATCGGCGCCGACCTCGGCGGTGCGATGCGTGATTTCAAGAAAGGCCTCGGCGGCGATGAGGAAGAAGAGGCGCGCCGCAAGCAGGCCGAAGAACGTCTGCAGGCCGATCCGCCCAAGGCGGCCGAGGCCACCACGCAGAGTCAGCGCGACTCCAGCGAAACCAAGTAAGCACGTCGACGGCGTGCGGCCATGATCGAGATCAGCTTCGGCAAGCTGCTGCTGCTTGCCGTCATTGCGTTGATCGTGCTGGGCCCGGAGAAGCTGCCCGTGGCAGCGCGCACCGCCGGTACCTTGCTGCGTCGGCTGCGGTCGGGCTGGGACAGCGTGCGCGCCGAAGTGGAGCGCGAGCTGCAGGTGGAAGAAATCCGCAAGGCCGCGCGTGAGGCTGCCGCGCAGGCCGAGGCCGCGCAGGTGCGCCTCGACGCCGTGCAGGGCCAGCTCAACGCCGCCACCGGCAAGGTCGAGTCGACCATGCGCGCGGACGTCTCGACCCTGGCCGACGGCACCGCGGCGACACCTGCGGCGCCCGCGCCTGATCCGGCCATCGAGGCCGCCGGGCCCGACGAGCTGATGACCGCCAAGCCCGCGCCCGCTGCATCGGCACCGGCGGATCCGACCGACGAGGTGCCGCGTGGCCAGTCCTGAGCCGTCGATCGACCTGCAGCAGGGGCTGTTCTCGCATCTGCTGGAATTGCGCAGCCGCATCGTGCGCGCCAGCGTCACCGTGCTGCTGGTGTTGCTGGCGCTGGTGCCGATGGCCAACCGCCTCTACACCGAGCTGGCCGCACCGCTGGTGGCGCGCCTGCCGGAAGGTGCGCACCTGATCGCCACCGAAGTGGCCAGCCCGTTCGTGACGCCGCTCAAGCTGGCGTTCTACGTGGCGCTGTTCATTTCGATGCCGATGATCCTCTACCAGCTGTGGGCGTTCGTGAGCCCGGGCCTGTACAAGCACGAGAAGCGGCTGGCCCGGCCGCTGCTGGCCGCGGCGCTGCTGCTGTTCTATACCGGCTGCGCGTTCGCCTACTT
>DASUJJ010000204.1:0-4483 GCA_036279335.1 Dyella sp. | reverse complement strand
CTGGCCCACCAGTGGACCGGCGACACGGTGACCACCGCGTGGTGGAACGACATCTGGCTCAACGAGGCCTTCGCCACCTGGATGCAGCAGAAGGTGACGATGAAGGTGCACCCGGAATACCGCGCCGACCTCGACCGCATCCGCGGCGCGCAGGGCGCGATGAACAACGACAGCCTGGTCAGCGCGCGCAAGATCCGCCAGCCGATCACCGGCAACGGCGACATCATGACCGCGTTCGACGGCATCACCTACCAGAAGGGTGCCGCGGTGCTGGGCATGTTCGAGAACTACGTGACGCCGGCGACGTTCCAGAAGGGCATGCGCGCGTACATCCAGGCGCACAAGTTCGGCAACGCCACCGCCGACGACCTGGTCGATTCCATCGCGCAGGCTGCCGACAAGGGCGCCGATTTCAAGGCCGCGTTCAAGAGCTTCCTCAATCAGTCCGGCGTGCCCTACGTGCAGACCCGGCTGGAGCAGAAGGACGGCCAGACCATCCTGCACCTGAGCCAGAGCCGCTACCTGCCGGTCGGTTCCACCGGCGACAGTGCACGCGTGTGGGGCGTGCCGGTGTGCGTGCGCTATGGCACCGCTGACGGCAGCAAGGTCAGCTGCGAGATGCTGGACAAGGCGCAGGGCTCGATGGTGCTGGCCGGCGCCAGCACGCCGACCTGGGTGATGCCCAACGCCGGTGCGCAGGGCTACTACCGCTTCGGCATGACCCGGGACGACCTCGCCGCGCTGGGCAAGCAGATCGGCTCGCTGGCCGACACCGAGCAGCTGGCCTACGCCGATGCGGTGAACGCGAGTTTCCGCCATGGCGACATCGACGCCGGCACCGCCCTGGCCGCACTCAAGCCGCTCGCCTCGTCCAAGACCGACGAAGTGGCCACCGCACCGCTGAATACTTTCGGCTGGATCTGGGGCAACCTGGCCAGCACCGACGCGCAGCGCGCCAGGCTCACCGCGTGGGCCACCGACGCCTACCTGCCGCGGCTGGAAGCGCTGGGCTACCGTCGCCAGGCCGGCGAAGCGGATGGCGACGCGCTGATGCGCAGCACGCTGGCCAACTTCCTCGGCATGGACGTCAAGCTGCCGGCGGTGCGCGCCGAACTGCTCAAGCAGGGTGACGCCGCGCTCAAGCCCAAGGCCGACGGCCGCCTCGATCTCGCCGCGGCCGATCCGGACCTGCTGGGCGTGGCGTTGGGCGTGGCCGCGCAGGAGCACGGCAAGCCGGTGGTCGACGCGCTGATCGCCGAGCTGCCCAAGACCAGCGACCCGGCCCTGCGCAACGCGATCCTCGCCGGGCTGGGCAGCGTCAATGACGCCACCCAGGTCGAGCGCATCCGCAACTTCGCGCTGAGCAAGGATGTGAAAGTGGGCGAAATGGCCGCGCTGTTCCGCGGCGGTCGCGACACCGAGGCCGAGCGCGACGGCATGTGGAAGTGGGCCGTGGCGCACTACGACCAGATCGTGGCGCGCACCGGCAGCTTCGCCGGCGGACGTCTGCCGGGCCTGATGGGCGGCGGTGGCTGCTCCAAGGCCGAAGCCGATCGCCTGCAGGCGTTCTTCAAGCCGCGCATGGGCGAGGTCCCCGGCGCCGCCCGCGGCCTGGCGCAGACCACCGAGTCCACCTTGCTGTGCTCGGCGCTGAAGCAGAAGCAGGACGCCGCGGCGATCCTGCGCTGAAGGTGCCGGTCACGCCTGCCTAAGAAGCAGGCTCGTGATGGCGCGCTCATCCGCAAAAAACAAAACGCCGGACGGGCAACCGTCCGGCGTTTTATTTGGCGCGTGTGGCCAGCGTCGAGTCAGGGCGAGCGCACCACCCGATCCGCCGCCAGCGCCGCCGCAGCCTGCGCTCCCGCGTGTTCGCGGATGAACTCCAGCGTGTCGTCCAGCACCGGCGCCTTGCCGCGCAGCGGGCGCGACATCGCGAACAGGATCGCGAAGTGGCCGATGTCCGGATACAGCGTCACCTGCGCCGACTCGCCGGCCTGCTCCAGCGTGGCACCCAGCGAGCGCGCATTGCGCGGCCACACGATCTTGTCGGTGGTGCCCTGCATCAGCAGCATCGGCGGCTCGTCGCCGTTGACGAAATGCACCGGCTGCGAGTTCAGCTGCGCCGCGTGGGTGGCGCCGAACATGTCGACGAAGTCCGGGTCCTTCAGCGGCAGGAAGTCGTACGGACCGGCCAGCCCGATGAAGCCACTCAGCTGGCTGGGTTTCATGCCCACGCCCTGCAGCCAGCGATCGTCGGTGGCGAGCAGGGCACCGATGTGCGCGCCGGCCGAGTGGCCCATCACGAACAGCGCGTCGGGATCGCCGCCGTATTCGCCGGCGTGCTCGCGCGACCACGCCAAGGCGCGCGCGGCGTCCTGCATGAAGCCGCCCAGGCGCACCTGCGGCCACTTGCGGTAGTCCGGAATGATCACCACCAGCCCGCGCCTCGCCAGCGCCTCGCCGGCCCAGCGATACCACTGCCGCTTGCCGGATTTCCAGCTGCCGCCGTAGAAGAACACCACCACCGGCGCGCCGTGCGCATCGGTGGGGCGATAGACGTCCAGCGCCAGCTGATGGCGCGCGTCGAAGACGACGTCGTGCGTGGCGGTGAGCCCCTCGTCGCGCGCGGTGGCGTTGAGCCCGGCGAACAGCGTGGCCTGGCAGCCGGTGAGCAGGCCGGCGGCAACGGTCATCAGCAGGGCGGCAAAGCCGCGGCGGCGGCGCGGGCGCAGCGAGATCACGCGGGCGGTGTCGGCCTGGTCGCGGGCGGCGCGTGCTTGGTTGGAGCGAGTCCGGTCGGGCTGGGGCATCGTTGATCTCTGGCGCCGGGAGCAGCGCGCGTTGTCTGGGGAAGGTGGCCGGCGATGGCCTGACCCCGGATCGCGCCGGGCGGCGTTTCAATCCGTGGGGTGGCCCGGTGTCTTACGAACGCGCGGCCGCCCGGGATGCAGGAGGCCATCGCGGGCACCCCGGCATCGCCTACACTGCCGGCGCTCACGATGGGTAAGGGGGAAGGCCATGGAACGTTGTTCACGAGGGGCGTGGGTCGCCCTCGCGCTGCTGGCATCGCTGATCGCCGCGCCGCTGCGCGCGCAGGACATCCCGCCCGCGCTGCGCGACTGGCAGGGCTGGGTGTTGCACGATGTGCCGGAGCAGGCCTGTCCGTTGCTCAACAGCCCCGGCGCCGCCAACGATGCGCGCCAGTGCGCCTGGCCGGGACGGCTGGCGCTGCAGGCCGACGCTGCGGGCGCGCATTTCACGCTGCAGGTGCGGCTGGATGCGCCCGGCTGGGTCGCGCTGCCGGGCGACGCGCACGACTGGCCGCAGCAGGTGCACGTGGACGGCCAGCTGCAGCCGGTGCTCGCCCATCGCGAGCAGCCGTCGCTGCGACTGGGCGCCGGCGGTCATCGCGTGGAAGGCGCCATCAGCTGGGCCACCCGGCCGTCGACGCTGGCGCTGCCGCCGTCGATCGCGCTGGTCGATTTGTCGATCGACGGCGTGCCGGTGGAACACATCGAGCGCAACGGCAACCGCCTCACCCTCGGCGAAGCGGCCGCCGCGGCGCGCGCGGCCGATGCGCTGTCGCTGCGCGTCTATCGCCAGCTCGTCGACGGCCTGCCGCCCACGCTGGAGACGCGGCTGCAGATCAACGTCGCCGGCACCGCACGCGAACAGCTGCTTGGCCCGGCGCTGCCGGCCGGCTTCGTCGCCACGGCGTTGTCCGGCGATCTGCCGGCGCGGCTGGAAAGCGACGGCCGCCTGCGCGTGCAGCTGCGTCCGGGCCAGTGGACGATCACGCTGGATGCCCGTGCCACCACGCCGCTGGCCGGCGTGACGTGGAAGCCGCCGGGCGCGCCGTGGCCGGCGCAGGAAGTCTGGAGCTACGCCGACGACACCGACCTGCGCGGCACGCGCGTGGAGGGGCAGGGCGTGGATGCCAGCCGCGCCGGCGTGCCCGCCGACTGGCTCAGCTTTCCGGCCTTCGCGGTGGATGCCAGCCACGGCCTGGCCGTCATCGAAGGCAACCGCGGCGACCAGGGCGGGCAGGGCGACCAGCTGCAGCTGCAGCGCGAGCTGTGGCTGGACTTCGACGGCCGCGGCCTCAGCGCGGTCGACCGTCTCACCGGCACGCTGCGCCATCACCAGCGGCTCGACGTCGGCGCGCCGTGGCAGCTGCAGCGCGCCGAGCAGGGCGGGCAGCCGCTGCTGATCAGCCAGGGCAAGGATGGCCGCAGCGGCGTGGAACTGCGCCAGCAGGCGCTGGACCTGCGCGCTGGCCTGCGCGTGGCGAGCCACGGTGGGAGCCTGCCCAGCGGCGGCTGGCAGATTCCGCTGGAAGGCATCGACGCCAGCCTGCATCTGCCGCCGGGCTATCGCCTGGTCGGCGCGCGCGGTGTGGACCGCTCGCCGGATTCGTGGATCGCGCAGTGGACGCTGCTCGATCTGTTCGTGGTCGCATTGATCGCCCTGCTCGCCGGCCGCG
>DASUJJ010000203.1:0-3182 GCA_036279335.1 Dyella sp. | reverse complement strand
GACCTGACGCTGCCGCCGCTGCATCTCATCGAACGACACGGCGGGGCCGGATTCGGTAATGGCGGTGATCAGGCCGGTATCCTGCAAGGGCAGGAAGCCCTTCGGCATGACAACGTAAAGGATGACGGTGGCGGCGAGCGTCGCCAGCGTCACCATCAGGGTGCCGAACCGATGCCGCAGCACCCAAAGCAAACTGTCGTGATAGGCGTTGACCGTGCCGTCGAGCAGGCGGCCGAAACCGCGTGAGAGCCGGCTGCCGGCGCGTTCGCGGCGATGGCCGTGGCGCAGGAGCCGTCCGCACATCATGGGGGTGAGCGTCAGCGAGACCACGGCCGAGGCTATAACAGCGATGGTCAGCGTCAGCGCAAATTCGCGGAACATGCGGCCGACCAAGCCGGTCATGAACAGAAGCGGAATGAACACGGCGATCAGTGACAGCGTCAGCGAGATCACGGTGAACCCGATCTCGCCTGCGCCCCGCAAGGCGGCCTGTAGCGGGCTCTCGCCGTTCTCCATGTGGCGGACGATGTTCTCGATCATCACGATCGCATCGTCGACCACGAAGCCGGTGCCAATGGTCAACGCCATCAAAGAAAGATTGTCCAGCGAGAAGCCGCAGAACCACATCACGCCGAATGTCGCGATCAACGACAACGGCAGGGCCACGCCGGCGATCACGGTGGCGCGCACCGTGCGCAGGAAAATCAGCACCACCAGCACAACCAGGGCCACGCTGAGGACAAGCGTGAATTGCACGTCGCGCACCGAGGCGCGGATGGTTTCGGTGCGGTCGTTGACCACGGTCAGCTTCGCCGCCGCCGGCATGGCGCGCCGCAAGGCCGGCAACTCTGCGCGCACGCGCTCCACGGTCTCGATGACGTTGGCGCCCGGCTGGCGCTGTACGTCGATGACGATGGCAGGCTTGCCTTGGTACCAGGCGCCGACTTTGTCGTTCTCCAGCCCCTCGACCACGTCCGCAACATCGCTGAGCTTGACCGGCGCGCCGTTGCGGTAGGCGATCACGACCGATTTGTAGGCCTCCGCGTCGTGGATCTGATCGTTGGCGGCGATGGTGTAAGATTGATGCGTGCCGTCGAGCGAGCCTTTTGCTCCTGCGACGTTGGCGCCGACGATCGCGGTGCGCAGTTCCTCGAGCGCGATGCCGTAGGCGGCGAGCCGCGACAGGTCTGCCTGGATGCGGATTGCCGGACGGATGCCGCCTTGCACCGACACGTGGCCGACGCCGCTGATTTCAGAGAGCCGCGGCGCCATGATGGTGTCGGCGACGTCGCTGAGCGCGCGCTGGCTGATGGCATCCGACGTGAGCGCCAGCGTGACGATCGGCGTGTCGGCCGGGTTCACCTTTGCATAAAGCGGCGGGTAGGGCAGGTTGCGCGGCAGCGCCGACCCGGCGGCATTGATCGCCGACTGCACGTCTTGCGCCGCGTCGTCAATATCGCGGTCAAGATCGAATTGCAGGGTGATCTGACTCACGCCGAACGAACTCGACGAGGTCATGGCCTGCAGCGATGGAATTTGGCCGAATTGTCGTTCGAGCGGGGCCGTCACCAAGGATGCAACGGTGTCCGGATTGGCGCCGGGCAATTGCGTGGTGATCTGGATCGTGGGGAAGTCGACCTGCGGCAGCGCCGATACCGGCAGCCACCAATAACCGAGCAGCCCTGCAAGCATCACCGCGACTCCGAGGAGCGAGGTGGCGATCGGCCGATGAATGAACGGCGAGGAGACGCTCATGGCCGCGGGCCGGATGTGCCGCTGCCCGCCCGCGTCGCCTTTCGATCGGTTTGTGCGCTTGTCGCTGTGCCCTCGCCGTTACCGAGGACCGCCGGTGTGCCGTTGTGCGCTCGGGCACCGCCGGACCGTTGTCCATGACGCCGCTGGCCTTGCGGGGACGCCGTAGCCGCAGCGGATGTGCCGCTGCCGATCGAAACCGTCTTTCCGTCGGTGAGCTGGACGAACCCCGTGGTCACAACCCGCTGGGGCGGCGCGATGCCGCTTGCCACCACCGCCTGGTTCTCGTCCTGGCGCTGAATCTTGACCGGCGTCATCACCGCCTTGTTCTGCCCGTTCACCACGTAGACGAAGGTGCCGTTAGGCCCTCGCTGCACGGCAGACGTGGGAATCACCACGACACTGTCGAGCGTGTCGATCAACAGCCGCACGTTCACGAATTGGCCCGGCCAGAGCTGGAGCTGGGCGTTGGGGAATTCCGCCTTCATCTTCACGGTGCCGGTCGAGGAATCGACCTGGTTGTCGACCACGGTCAGCTTGCCCGTCTCGATCACAGCGCCGGTGGCCGGGCTCTGCGCTTGCACCGTCAGGGGGCCTTTCGTGAAAGCGGCATTGACCCGCTCGAGGTCCTGCTGGGGCAAGTTGAACACGATCGAGATCGGCTTTATCTGCGTGATCGTCACCAGCGCGGAATTCGAATCGGACGCCCGCACATAATTGCCCGCGTCCACCATACGAATGCCCGTGCGCCCGGAGATCGGGGCCGTGATGGTGGTATAGCCAAGCGTCGCCGCCGCATTCTCGATTGCGGCCTGGTCGGCCTGCACCAGCGCGGTGTATTGCGCGACCAGCGCCTTTTGCGTGTCGGCTTGTTGCTTATTGATGGCATTCGTGGCGGCCAGCTTCTGGTAACGCACCAGATCGACCTTGGCGTTAGCGAGTTGGGCTTCGTCCTGCGCTTTCTTCGCTTTCGCTTGGTCGAGCTGGGCTCGATAGATCGTTGGATCGATGCGCGCGAGAACGTCGCCTTTATTGACGTCCTGGCCTTCATTGAAGGTTAGAGCAAGCAGCTTGCCGTCAACCTGCGGGCGCACCGTGACCGTATTTTGCGCCTGTACGGTACCGACAGCGCCGAGATAGACCGGCACGTCTGCGCGCTTGGTCTGAGCAATCAGCACCGGCACCGGCGCGCTGCTTTGAGCCCTGAAGTGGCGGCCGTGTATCTGCTGGTGTGCTGCCGGCATGCCGTAATAGACGTAATAAAGCGCGCCGCCGACCGCGGCCAAGACGATCAGCCACGCGAGCACGCGACGGCCGCGATGCGGTTTTGTTTTCGTCTCCAGGTCCGTTTTCGGCAGCTTACCGTGCATGGGACGGTTCCAAGGCTTTCGGCAGCCAGCCACCCCCGAGTGCCTGGTAGAGACTTACGA
>DASUJJ010000202.1:0-3922 GCA_036279335.1 Dyella sp. | reverse complement strand
CTGCCACTGCAGCCGCTTGGCCTGCCGGCGCAGATACAGCGTGCGCAGATGGATCACCGCCAGCACGAGCAGCGCGCCCAGGACGACGATCAGCGCTCGTAACCAGGGGGTCTCGTACCAGCGCGCAGCCACCGCCACCGGGAAGGTTGACTCCACGGTCACCGGCCGCAAACCGCGCGTGCTGGCGCGCAGGTGCAGGGTGTAGTCGCCGTGGGGAAGGTTGGTATAGATCGCGCTGGGCGGGCTGCCGGCCGGCACGTCGATCCAGCCCTCGTCGAAACCGTCCATGCGATAGCTGTACAGGGTTTCCGGCAGGGCGCGATAGTCGAGCACGGCAAAGCCTACGCGCACGCTGCGGTGGTCGCTGTCGAGGCGAATCGGCTCGCCCGCCTTCGGCAGGGCGCCCGGGGCCAGGCTGGTGCCACCGATGCGCGCCGCGGTGATGCTGGGCGCAGGCACCGGCTCGACGGCTGCCACAGCGACATCGGGGTCACGCACAATGGTGAGTCCGCCCAGGCCACCGAACAGCATGGCCCCGTCGGGCGCGCGCGCAGCAGCGATGTCGATGTAGCTGGACACATGCAGCCCGTCGCGCACGCCGATGTTGTACACCTGCCCACTGGCCCGATCGATCATCGACACGCCGTTGGAAAGACTCGCCCACACGTGGCCGTGGCGATCGCCAATCACGGCATTGACCTTGTCGCTGCTCAGGCCGTTGCGGGTGCCGACGACGCGAATTCGCGGTTCGCCGTCGAGCAGCGGCTTGCCCGCCACGTGCGCCACCCCGCCGAAGGTGGCTATCCACAGGTCGCCGTCGGAGTCGGTGGTGATGCCGCCGATGTAGTCATGCGGCAGGCTTCCGCCGCCGCCATCGCGGGCGTTGAAGGTGCGGAAGCCGCGCTGCGCCGTATCGCTGTCGGCCACGCTGATGCCCGCGGTGGTGGAGTACCAGATGTGTCCGTCGATGCGGGCAATGCTTCGCACGGTGTCGCTGGCCAGCGAGCCGGGGTCGGTCGGGTCGTGCCGGAAATGCTCCAGCGCGCCGGTCGCCGGCGTGTAGCGGTACACGCCGACATAAGTCCCCAGCAGCAGGCTGTCGTCGACCGCCTGCATGCTCAGCACCGGCTGGCCGGCGAGGGTGGGTTCCACGTTGCTGGTGATCGCCAGGGTGTCCGGCGCAATGCGCGCCAGCCCCTGGGTGCCGACCCAGATCGTGCCGTCGGGCGCTTCGACCAGGGCCTGCACGTCAGGATGCTGCTGCGCGCCGTCGAGCCGCAGATGGCGGATGCTGCCGACGCCCGGGTCGACCACGTCGATCTGGCCGTTGCTCAGCCCCAGCCAGATACGCTGGCGACGGTCGACGAGAATGGCGTGCACGTTGGCATCGGCCAGGCCGAGCGCATCGAACGGCGAGGGCAGCAGGGTGCAGACCAGCCGGGCGCCGGTGTTGGTGTGTGCGACGCCCAGGTCGGTGGCGACCCACAGGTTGCCCGCGGAGTCGCGCAGCAGGCCGCGAATGGCGTCCCCGGGGAGCGACGAGGGCCGCGCGGCGTCGTGCCCGATCCGGCGGGTGGCCGGGTCACCGACCCGGTAGGCCAGCACGCCGCCGCCATCGGTGCCGATCCATTCGGCGCCATACCCGGTGTCGGCGAAAGCCCGCACGGTGGCGAAGTTGCCCTGGCTCGGCGTCGGGCTGAATCCCGGCACGGCGTGCCACGTGTGGTCGGGATCGCGGTAGGCGGCACCGGCCTGGCCGCTGCCGACCCACAGCCGGCCCTCGCTGTCCTCGTGCAGCGCCCAGGTCTGGTTGTGCAGCACGGTCGCGACGGCCGGGTTCACCGTGTCCCCGGGACGAACAAAAGCCGGCGTGCCGCGCTTGCGCACGAACAGGCCGCGGTCATTGCCCAGCCACAGGTTTCCCTGGCGATCCTGCAGCACGCTGAAACTGCGCGGCGCCGCGGCGTCGCCCGTGGCGACGTGGGTCAGCGTGTCGCGAGCCAGGTCCAGATGATCCAGCCCGCGGTCGGTGGCGATCCACACGCCGGTCGTGCCGTCCGCCGCCAGGGAGTAGATCTTGCGGTCGCTGGTGCCACCTGCACCGACGGGATAGGTGTGGAAGCGGTTCGCGACGGGATCGAAACGCGCCAGTCCGCCCGCGTTGGTGCCGACCAGCACGCCGCCATCGGGCAGGGCGAACAGGGCGCGGACGTAGGCGTCGGGCAGGTCGGTGTCCTTGCCCTGGGCATCGAACACCTGCATCCGATAGCCGTCGTAGCGCACCAGCCCGCCCATGGTGCCGACCCAGATCAGCCCGCGGCGGTCCTGCGCCACGGCCGTGGTCACCGAGTGCGGCAGCCCATCGCCGGTGGCGACCGCCTCGAACCACGGCGTGAGAAACGGGGCCCATGGATCCGCCGGTTGCGCGCGAGCAATGGGCACTGCCATCAGGCATGCCAGCAAGATCAACCCGAGGAATCTCCCGCCCGGGGAGCTGCGGCCCCAACGTCTCATGGATCGATCACGCGTCCTCTCCGCGAAGGAAAGCAGCGTGCCTGCCAGGCGGCAGGCGGAGGTAATGCAGGGTCGATCCAGGCGTCGGCAAGGTCCACTCCATGCGAACCACGCGGCAAAGTGTGATCCAGCTCACATCATAACCGCAGGAATACGATGGACGTAGGGTCCGGCAGCGGTTGTGCGTTAACTGCTGCGGTTCGGCCTCGACGCGGCTGTTCCGGGGCGCGCCAACCCGGGCCGGGTCGGATTTCCAAGCGACGGCCTGCTCGTGACCATCGCTTATCATGGCCGCATGGCCCGTTCCCCCCTGACTCCCCACGGCGGTCTGTTCAACGACTCCGACGCGCTCAAGCCGCTGGCCGAGCGCATGCGCCCGCGCAGCCTCGACGAAATCGTGGGGCAGCAGCGCATCGTCGGCCCGGACAAGGCGCTGCGCCGCGCGCTGGAGGCCGGCAAGATCCACTCGATGGTGCTGTGGGGGCCGCCGGGCTGCGGCAAGACCACGCTGGCCCTGCTGGTGGCGCGCTATGCCGAGGCTGACTTCAAGGCGATCTCGGCGGTGCTCTCCGGCCTGCCCGACGTGCGCAAGGCGCTGGCGGAGGCCGAGGCCAACTTCGCGCAAGGCCGGCGCACCGCGCTGTTCGTGGACGAGGTGCACCGCTTCAACAAGGCCCAGCAGGACGCGTTCCTGCCGCACATCGAGCGCGGCGTGATCATCTTCATCGGCGCCACCACCGAGAACCCCTCGTTCGAGCTCAATTCCGCGCTGCTGTCGCGCTGTCGCGTGCACGTGCTGGAGTCGCTGTCGGTCGATGACATCGTGCAGGCGCTGCAGCGGGCCCTGGCGGACAGCGAACGCGGCCTCGGCGAGCTGCAGCTGGAGGTGCCCGACGCATCGCTGCGGATGATCGCGCAGGCTGCCGACGGCGACGTCCGCCGCGCGCTCACCCTGCTGGAGATCGCCGCCGAACTGGCCGACGGCGGCAGCATCGGCGAAGCCACGCTGGAGCAGGTGCTGGCCGATCGCACCCGCCGCTTCGACAAGAACGGCGAGCAGTTCTACGACCAGATCTCGGCGCTGCACAAATCGGTACGCTCGTCCGATCCCGATGCCGCCGTCTACTGGCTCACGCGCATGCTCGATGGCGGCGTGGATCCGCTCTACCTCGCCCGGCGCATGACCCGCATGGCGGTGGAGGACATCGGCCTGGCCGAGCCGCGCGCCTGGCGCATGGCGCTGGATGCGTGGGACACCTACGAGCGCCTGGGCAGTCCCGAAGGCGAGCTGGGGCTGGCGCAGCTGGCGATCTGGCTGGCCATCGCGCCCAAGAGCAACGCCGCCTACATGGCCTACAACAAGGCCCGCGCCGCCGTGCGCGAAGGCGGCACGCTGGACGTGCCGATG
>DASUJJ010000201.1:0-7581 GCA_036279335.1 Dyella sp. | reverse complement strand
ACGCACCGGCCAGGGCTGGCGCTTGATCACCGTGGCGAGCGCGAAATCCGGATCGTCGAAAGCCAGGTACGGCTCGACCAGGTGCATCGACAGCCAGGTGCCCACGCGCTGCGAGGGAGTCTCCTTGTGTGCCGCCGCGATGGCGTCACCACGATAGGCGAAGCCGGTGAAGAACAGCGAAGGCGTCACCCCCACCAGCAGCCGTCCGGTGAAGTCCGGATCGTCCGCCAGATCCTGCAGCACCGGCAGCGCCGAGGTGCCTTCCAGCGCGAGCTGGATCGGGCGCTCGCCCGCCAACTGCTGCCACACCGGCAGCTGCACGTCGAACAGCGTGCGCGACGATCCGATCAGCACCGTGGCGTTACCCTCGCCGCGATGGATGCGATGACGCTGCATGGCCCACTGGCCGTTGGAGTTGGCGTAGGCGGGGGTGACGCCGAACGCGCGCCAGTGTCACTCCCACGCCCCCAACAGCAGCAGCGCGACGGTCAGCGCGCCGAGCCAGATGCGCGCCCACGGGCGCTCGGGAATATCCCGCTCGGGCACTGGCTGGGCGACGCCCGGACGATCGGATGCGGTCTGCCGCACGAAGCCCGGCCGGGCGGCCTCGCGGTGCTGGCCGCGCTCAGAACTGGAAATAGATGAAGGCATTGCCCGTCCCCTGCGCAATGACCACGGTGAAGGCCATGACGCCCAGCGCCAGCGACAGCGGCACGGCGGGCGCCTCCTGCAGCATCGACTCCAGCGTGCGTTTGCGCATGATCCAGTGCGACAGCACGATGCCCGCCACGATCACCGTGGTGGTCACCAGATACATGGTGGGCAGGATCGGCGGCGCGGCCGCGTTTGCCCCGACCATGCCGCGCAGCATCGTCCACGCGCTGCCGAAGCCGTGCGCGCGGAAGAACACCCAGGTGACGTTGATCAGCGCGTAGGTGAACAGGCCGATCGCCACCACCATCAGCGGGCCCGGCTGGTAGCCGGCGAAGCGTCGTCGCAGCACACGCTCCGCCGAAAGGTACAGGCCGCGCAGCCCGCCCCACACCACGAAGGTCCAGCTCGCGCCGTGCCACAGCCCGCCCAGCAGCATGGTGCCCATCAGCGCCATGTAGGTGCGCGCTTCACCGTGGCGGTTGCCGCCCAGCGGGATGTACAGGTAGTCGCGCAGCCACGCGGACAGCGTGATGTGCCAGCGCCGCCAGAAATCGGAGAAACCCAGCGCGGCATACGGAAAGCGGAAGTTGTCCGGCATGGCGAAACCCAGGCACATCGCCACGCCGATGGCGATGGTGGAATAGCCCGCGAAGTCGCAGAAGATCTGCCCGCTGAAGGCCAGCGTGCCGATCCACGCGTCGAGCGCGCCGGGCGCCTGCCGCGCGTCGAATACCAGCTCCGCCGCCTTGGCCAGGAAGCTGTCGGCCAGCACCACCTTCTGGAACAGCCCCAGCGTGATCAGCACCAGCCCGAACTGCAGCTGCCGCGCCGAGGCCCGACGAGGCTGCTCGAACTGCGGCACCAGCTCGGTCGGCCGCATGATCGGGCCGGCCACCAGGTGCGGGAAGAAGGTGACGAACAGCGCGTAGTCGAGAAACTTGCGCGCCGGCAGCGCGCGGCGCAGGTAGACATCCAGCGTGTAGGACAGCGTGGCGAAGGTGTAGAACGAAATGCCCACCGGCAGCACGATGTCCCACGACGGCGGCACGTAGTGCACGCCCACCGACGCCATCAGCGCGGTGAAGTTCTCCAGCAGGAAGTGCCCGTACTTGAAGTAGCCCAGCATGCCCAGGTTGGCCACCACCGACAGCAGCATCCAGGCGCGGCGCACCAGCGGCCGCTCGGCATGCACCAGCTTCTGCGCGGCGAACCAGTCCACCACGGTCGAGATCCACAGCAGGATCACGAACGGCGGATTCCACGCCGCATAGAACAGGTAGCTGGCAATCAGCAGATTGATCTTGCGGATGTGCCACGCGAAGGGCATCGCATGGAGCACAAGCACAATCAGAAAAAACGCCACGAACGCGAGCGAATTGAAGGCCATGTTGTGCCCCCTCGGGCAGGCCGCCCCATCGGGCAGCTGGGCGGGATGCTACTCCTGTGGCGGGAGATCGGAAGGGGTCAGCCGCGGCTGGGAATGGCCAGGCCGCGCTGCACCGCCGGACGCGCCAGCGCCCGCTCCAGCCACGCCGCCACGTTCGTGTAACTGTCGAAGTCGACCAGCTCGCGCGCCTGGTAGAAGGTGATCAGGTTGTTGACCCAGCCAACGCTGGCGATGTCGGCGATGGTGTACTCGTCGCCGACGAGCCAGTCACGGCCGTCCAGCTGGGTATCGAGCACCTTGAGCAGGCGCCTGGATTCGTCGACGTAGCGCTGCAGCGGGCGCTTGTCCTCGATCTCCTTGCCGGCGAATTTGTTGAAGTAGCCGAGCTGGCCGAACATCGGGCCGATCGCCGCCATCTGGAAGAACACCCACTGGATGGTGTCCCAGCGACGCGCGGCATCGGTGGGGATGAACTTGCCGGTCTTGTCGGCCAGGTAGAGCAGGATCGCGCCGGACTCGAACAGCCCCAGCGGCTCGCCCTGCGGGCCGTCCGGATCGATGATCGCGGGAATCTTGCCGTTCGGGTTGAGCGCCAGGAACTCCGGCAAGTGGCTCTCGTTGTTCATGATGTCGACGAGATGCGCCTCGTAGGGCAAGCCGGTCTCTTCCAGCATGATCGATGCCTTCACGCCGTTGGGCGTGTTGAGCGAATACAGCTGGATGCGCTCGGGATGCGTTGCCGGCCAGCGCGCGGTGATCGGGAAATCGGACAGTCTGGTCATGCCGTTGCTCCGTCGTGACGAAAAGACCGCCATGGTGACGCAACCGCCCTGCCGCTGTTCGTGAAACTCACGTCACCGCACGGTGCCATCCTCGAAGGGGCCGCCGACGGCAAGGGCTGGACAACAGACTGCCTCATCGGCGACGAGAGCCCCTGCACACGCAGCAGCGCGCCCGCTCAACTCGCGCCGTTGTGGCCACCCCGAGCCGAATCAACCCGGCCGGCACGGGCCAGATAATCAGCGGTGCAGCCGACTCCGGCATTGGCAACGTCGGCCGGCGTGCCCTGTGCAACCAGCTGCCCGCCCTCGTCGCCGGCACCCGGCCCCAGGTCGATCATCCAGTCGCAGCCGGCGATCACGCGCAGGTCGTGTTCGACCAGGATCACCGTATGGCCCGCGTCGACCAGCCCGTGCAGCTGAAACATCAGCCGGTCAACGTCGGCCGGGTGCAGGCCGCTGGTCGGTTCGTCCAGCACGTACAGGGTGTGGCCGCGCTGCTGGCGCTGCATTTCGGTGGCCAGCTTGATGCGCTGCGCCTCGCCGCCGGAGAGTTCGGTTGCCGGCTGGCCGAGCCGCAGGTAGCCCAGGCCGACCTGGCGCAGCGTGGCGAGCGAACGGGCCAGCGCCGGCACGCCGTCGCCGAAAAAATCGGCGGCGGCATCGACGGTGAGCGCCAGCACGTCCGCAATGTTCCTGCCGTTCCAGCGGATCGCCAGCGTCTCGTCGTTGTAGCGGGCGCCGTGGCAGGCCGGACACGGTGCATACACCGACGGCAGAAACAGCAGCCCCACCGACACGAAGCCCTCGCCCTCGCACGTGGCGCAGCGGCCCTTGCTCACGTTGAAGGAAAACCGGCCGGCATCGAACCGGCGCTGGCGCGCCTCGGGCGTGGCCGCAAACAGCTTGCGCACGGCGTCGAACAGGCCGGTGTAGGTGGCCAGGTTGGAGCGCGGCGTGCGTCCGATCGGCTGCTGATCGACCGTGACCAGTCGCGTCACCGTAGCCATGCCTTCGACGATACGTCCACCCACCGGCGCCGGTGCGTCTTCGCCGGGCCGCACCTCGCCCTCGTCCTGCTCCGCCGGCGCCACGCCGAGCGCCGCCGCCACCAGCTCCACCAGCGCCTGGCCGACCAGGCTGGACTTGCCCGCGCCGGATACTCCGGTGACCGCCGTCATCACGCCCAGCGGAAACGCCACGTCGAGCCCGCGCACGTTGTTGCGCTCGATGGCCGCCAGCCGCAGCCAGCCGGTCGGCTCGCGCAGCGTGTGCCGCGCGGGCGCGTTGCCGCCGTGGAGATAGCGGCGTGTGTGCGAGGCGGCGCAGTCCTCCAGCCCGTCGAGCGGTCCGTTGTAGAGCACCTGGCCGCCCTGCTCGCCCGCATCGGGGCCCAGGTCGACGATCCAGTCGGCCGCGCGGATCACCTCCAGCGCGTGCTCCACCACGTAGACCGAATTGCCACCGGCGCGCAGCCGCGACAGCGCGCGCAGCAGCGCTTCGGTGTCGGCCGGATGCAGTCCCGCGGAGGGTTCGTCGAGCACGTAGATCACGCCAAACAGCTGCGCGCGCAGCTGGGTCGCCAGACGCAGCCGCTGCAGCTCGCCCGGCGACAGCGTGGGCGTGCTGCGGTCCAGCGACAGGTAACCCAGGCCCAGATCGTCCAGTGTGTCGATGCGCGCGCAGATATCGGCGGTCACACGGCGGGCGACCAGCGCCTTTTCGGGATGCTCCGCGGCGGCGGCGTGCCGGGCCACCGCCGCGCGCAGCCGCTGCGCCAGCTCGCGCAGCGACAGGCGCGACGCCACCGCGATATCGATGCCGGCAAAGCTCACCGCCAGCGCCTCCGCGCGCAGCCGCTTGCCAGCGCAGCCGGGGCATACGCCGGCCACCATGAAGCGGGCCACGCGCTGCTTGATCGCCGCGCTGTCGCTCTGCGCAAAGGCGTGCATCACGTAGTCCCGCGCGCTGACGTACGTGCCCTTGTAGTTGCCCGCATCGCCGCGCGCATAGGCGGCACGCGCCACCTCCGGCGCCACGTCGCGGAACACCGGCACCGTCGGCTGCTCGTGGGTAAACAGGATCCAGTCGCGCTCCGCCTGCGGCAGCTCGCGCCACGGTCGGTCGACGTCGTAGCCGAGCGTGACCAGGATGTCGCGGTAGTTCTTGCCCTGCCAGCCCTGCGGCCAGCACGCCACCGCGCGCTCGCGAATGGTGAGTGAGGGATCGGGCACCATCGACGCCTCGGTGGCATCGAACACCTTGCCCAGGCCATGGCACTGCGCGCAGGCGCCGGCAGGCGTGTTCGGCGAGAACGCGTCCGACTCCAGCAGCGCCTGTCCGGGCGGGTAGTCGCCGGCACGCGAGTACAGCATGCGCAGCGCGTTTGAGATGGTGCTGAGGCTGCCCACGGTGGAGCGCGCCGCGCTGCCGCCGCGGCTCTGCTGCAGGGCGACCGCCGGCGGCAGGCCGTCGATGCTGTCCACCTGCGGCACCCCTGCCTGCTCGATCAGCCGCCGCGCATACGGCGCCACCGACTCGAAATAGCGCCGCTGCGCTTCCGCGTAAACGGTGCCGAAGGCCAGCGAGGATTTGCCCGAGCCGGACACGCCGGTGAAGACCACCAGCGCATCGCGCGGAATATCCAGGCTGACGTTTTTCAGGTTGTGCTCGCGCGCCCCGCGCACCCGCACGCAGCCGTTGTCCGGCGGCGCATCGCCCGCAGGCGATGGATGATCAGGCGATGGGTTTCTCGGCATGCCCGCTCTCTCGGCATCGGCAGCCGGCACGGCTGCGGCAAAGCAACCAGTGTAGCGGCCCGCCCCGTAGCGGGCCGCCCCGTCGCCTCCGCCCGATCAGTACCGCGAAGGCGCGCGGAGCGAATCCCGCGGCATCACTTGCCGCGCGTTGATGGCCGCTTCTTCGCCGACGCTTTCGGCCGCGGCAGCGGCAGCGCGCTCGCCGTGGTGATCAGCAGCTGGCGCAGGCGATCGCCATCGTCGAGCAGGGCATCCATGCGCCAGTGCGGTTTCGCGCCGGGATACGGCGGCACCTCGTCGACATCGTCGAGCAGCGCGCGGCCGGCATCCGTGGGTTTGACGAACAGCATGTTGTCGCACACCAGCGCCACCACGCGCTCGTCCAGATACAGCGCGTACTCGCCGAACATCTTGCGCGAGGACAGGGCCGCACCCAGCCCGGCCTGCTCGCACACGTACTCAACGAAATCCTGATCCGATGCCATGGGCCTTCCTTCCGAGCGGCTGAAGCCGAGTCAATGCGTGATGGCGCCCAGCGGGCTGGGCGCGCATCCCTTCGTCTGCACGCTGTAGCTGATGCCGGCAATGCGCCAGCCGGAGGCGTCGCGGACCATCGAGAAACTGTCGATGCCGCAGTGCGAGAGCTTGCCGTCCAGGTGAAAATCGTACGGTGCCCACACCTGTGCCAGGTCGCCCTGCACCAGCACCTGCGGCGACCAGATCCGCTCGCGCCATTCGCCTTTCTGCGTGCCCAGCGCCTTGAGGAAATCGCTGTCGTGCTCCAGCACCACGCGGCCGTCCGGACGCCGCACCACGAAACTGGCGCCCGGTACGAGCAGCTTGCGCACGGCGGCCACGTCATGCGTGGCCATCCCGTCGAACAACGCGTTGACCGAAGCCAGCACCGCCTGCTGCGGCGCGTCTGCATGGGGCGTGGCCGCGTGCGCCGCGGGAACCATCGCTGCCAGCACCGTCCAGCTGGCGGCATGCAGAAGCATGGAAAGGGAGGTCATGCGGGCATCTCCGAAGTCAGGTGGCGAAAGCATGCCGCGTTCGGGCGGTGGCCGCATGGGTGGCGGGTCATGGCAAGGCCGGGCCCGATCCGGCGCGCAGGCTGGCCACGCCGATAACCTCGACTGCCCGTGAGGCATGCGACGTCACGCCCGCTCGGCCGTCGCCGCCGGCGGGCGCATGATCCGGCGCGGGCATCGCGTGCCCTTGGTGGCTTGCGCTCGAGCACCTCCATACCCATGCCTTGCGAGCTCCCTCTTCCTTCAGGATTCCGCATGCGAACATTTGGCAAGGCCGCCCAGGGCGAACGACTGGAACGACTGCGCTCCCTGCCGCTGTGGGACGGTGAGCGGCTGCGCAACGTGCACCCGATCCTGCCCGGGCTGCGTGACGCGACGGCACCGCGGCCCTCGGTAACTGACCTGCTGCGCGGCGATCCCACGCGGGTGCCACCGGCGCCGCTGCCCTCGATGGATCCGCGCGCCGGCTGGAGCAAGCCGCCGGCCAGCGGCCTGCGTGCCACCTGGCTGGGCCACTCCACCGTGCTGCTCGAAATCGACGGCTGGCGCGTACTCACCGACCCGGTGTGGGGTCAGCGCGCCTCGCCGTTCACCCTGCTCGGCCCCAAGCGCTTCCAGCCGGTGCCGATCGAGCTGCGCCAGCTGCCGTCGGTGGATGCCGTGGTGATCTCGCACGACCATTACGACCATCTCGACTACCCGACCATCCGCGCGCTGGCGAAGTCGCGCGTGCCCTTCATCACCTCGCTCGGGGTGGGCGCGCATCTGGAAGCCTGGGGCATTCCGCCGGAGCGCATCACCGAGCTGGCGTGGTGGGACAGCCACCGCGTGCCCGGCACCGGGCTCACCATCACCGCCGCGCCCTCGCAGCATTTTTCCGGACGTGGACTCAAGAGCCGCAACTCCACCCTGTGGTCGTCGCTGGTGCTGGCCGGCGAGCGCCACCGCGTGTTCTTCAGCGGCGACACCGG
>DASUJJ010000200.1:0-14201 GCA_036279335.1 Dyella sp. | reverse complement strand
ATGATGAACGGTCCCTTGTCGGTATCCAGCTCGCGGTAGGACAGCCCGAACGTGTCGCCGGTGAAGCACACGTTGGCGCGCTCATCGTAGATGGTGATGTGGTGCCTGGCGTGCCCGGGCGTGTCGATGCACAGCAGCGGCCGTCCGGCCAGATGCACGACGTGGCCGTCCGGCGCTTCCACCACGCGCTCGGCGGGAATCGGTCGCAGCCGGCCGTACGTCTCGTCCATCACCGCTTCGCCATACACCGCGCTGGCGCCGGCCCACAGCTGGGACGGATCGATCATGTGCCGCGCGCCGCGCGAGTGGACTACCAGCTTGGCGTTGGGCAACTGCGCGATCAGCTCGCCCGCGCCGCCGGCGTGGTCCAGGTGCACGTGGGTGAGGATCAGCCAGTCCACGTGCTCCGGCGTCAGCCCTGCGGCATCCAGCGCCGCGAGCATGCGCGGCACCGCGTAGTTGGTGCCGCAGTCGATGAAGGCCGCGCGATCCCCTTCGACCACGAGGTAGGCGGCATCGAACTGTTGCCGCACGAAGCCGGTGTCGATGGTGTGGATGCCGTGTTCGTTGCTCATGCGCGCCTCCGCTGAAATCCAGCCTCGCAGGGTAGCAAGCCCGGCCGTAACGAGCAGTTGAACCTTTGTCTGAGGGGTGTGTGCGGCGGCGCGGAAGATGCAGCGGCCTGTCGCTTGCCCCGATCGCAGGCGGACAATAATCCCGGCCAGTCCCCCATGGGGTGAGAGGCATGCAGAAGACATACACGGGCGGCTGCCATTGCGGCGCGGTCCGCTTCGAAGCGGATATCGATCTGGCAGCCGGGACCAACAAGTGCAATTGCTCGATCTGCATCAAGACCCGCAACTGGAACGCGATCATCCGGCCCGATGCGTTCCGCCTGCTGGCTGGCGAGGAGGCGCAGTCGGATTACCAGTTCGGCCGCAAGGCCGTGCATCACCTGTTCTGCCTCACCTGCGGCGTGCGCAGCTTTGCGCGCGGCTACGTGGAGGAGATCGGCGGTCACTACGTGGCGGTGCAACTGGCGTCGCTCGATGACGTGGACCCGGCGGAGCTGATCGGCGCGCCGGTGCGCTACGCCGATGGGCGCAACGACGACTGGCATCACGCACCCGCCGAAACCCGGCACCTCTGACCGGCAAACGAAAACGGCGGCCGGGTGGCCGCCGTTTTCATCACCGCTTCCGTGCGGGCGTGCTTCAGGCCGCTGCGTCCACCAGCACCAGTTCGGCGTCTTCCAGCGCCGTCACGCGCAGGGCCGGTTCGTTGCGGATGGCGGCACCGTCGCGGGCGTCCAGCTTCACGCCGTTGATCTCGACTGCGCCGGTCGAGGGCACCAGATACGCCTGCCGTCCGTCGGCCAGCGCGTAGGTGGTGCTCTCGCCAGCCTTCAGCGTGGCGCCCAGCACGCGGGCGTCGGTGCGCAGGGGGAGGGCGTCGCTATCGTCGGCAAAGCCACTGGCCAGCGCCACGAACCTTCCCGAGCGCTCGCCGCGCGGGAACGGCTTGGCGCCCCATGACGGCGGCTTGCCGGTTTCGGTCGGGATGATCCAGATCTGGAAGATCCGCGTGGTGCCCGGCTCCAGGTTGTACTCGCTGTGGGTGATGCCGCTGCCCGCGCTCATCACCTGCACGTCGCCCGCTTCGGTGCGGCCCACGTTGCCCAGGTTGTCGCGGTGGGTGATGGCGCCCTCGCGCACGTAGGTGATGATCTCCATGTCGCCGTGCGAGTGCGGCGGAAAGCCGGTGCCCGCGGCGATGGTGTCGTCGTTCCAAACGCGCAGCGCGCCCCAGCCCATGCGCTTGGGGTCGTGATAACTGGCGAACGAGAAATGGTGCTTGGCGTCGAGCCAGCCGTGGTTGGCACCGCCGAGGCCGCTGAAGGGTCTGCGTTCAATCATCACGTTCTCCCAAGTGGAGGCGCCGGGTGGCGCGATGATGGGAACGATAGGCTTGTTTCCCGGAGGTGCCTAGATGCAAGCAAGGAACGGACTGTTGTTGTATTGATGACATTTGGGAAACGATCACGCCTCCCATGCCAGCACGATCTTGCCAATGTGCTGCGAACTCTCCATCAGCGCGTGCGCCTGCGCCGCCTGCGCGGCCGGGAATACCTCATGGATCACCGGCCGGATGGCTTCGCGCTCGATCAGCGGCCATACCACCTCGTGCAGCCGACGCGCGATCGCTGCCTTGAATGCCACCGGGCGGTTGCGCAACGTGGAGCCTGTCACCGTGAGTCGCCGGCGCATCAGCGCGCTGGCGTTGAGCTGCACCTCGGCGCCGCCCAGCGTGGCGATGATCACCAGCCGGCCGCCCTCGGCCATCGCCTCCAGCTCGCGCGGCACGTAGTCGCCGGCCACCATGTCGAGCACCACGTCCACGCCACGGCCGTCGGTGAGTCGTTTCACTTCGGCGACGAAATCCTGCGTGCGGTAGTTGATCGCCGTGGCGCCCAGCGTTTCGCAGGCGCGGCATTTGTCGTCGCTGCCGGCGGTGGCGAACACCCGGTGGCCGAGTGCGTGCGCCATCTGGATCGCGGTAACGCCGATGCCGCTGGAGCCGCCCTGCACCAGCAGCGTCTCCCGCGCACCGCCTTCGCCGTGGCCGAGCTGGCCGCGGTCGAACACGTTGCTCCACACGGTGAAATGGTTCTCCGGCAGCGAGGCGGCTTCGATCAGGCTCAGCCCGGCGGGTACGGGCAGGCACTGGCCCAGCGGTGCCACCGCGTACTCGGCATAGCCGCCGCCGGCCAGCAGCGCGCACACAGCATCACCGACCTTGAAGCCGAACGGGTTGGCGCCGGCAAAATCGCCTTCCACCAGCGTGCCGGCCACTTCCAGTCCCGGCAGGTCGGAAGCGCCGGGCGGCGGCGGGTACTTGCCCTGGCGCTGGAACACGTCCGGGCGGTTCACGCCGGATGCCGCCACCTTGATCAGCACCTCGCCCGCGCCGGGCACAGGGCGCGGACGCTCGCATGTGACGAGTGCTTCAGGGCCACCGGGGTGGCGGATTTCGATCGCTCGCATGGTCGTCATCGGGGCTGCCTCGCTGATGGTTGAAGGCGGGCATGATCGCCCATCGGCAGTGCAGGGTGCGCGATGCACCCTTGCGCCTTCATCGCGGAGGAAACGCATGCGGCAGTGGGCCGGAGACTTGCGACGGGAGGCGCGGCAGTCATGCGCCCGGCTTTCGCGGTGCTGCCGATTTTGTTGGCGACCCCGCATGTCGGCTGCGTGCTGGTCCACGTGAGGCAGGACAATCCCCGTACCTGCGACGAGAACCGGCGCGGCGACGTGCTCACCACCGGCGCGCCGAGCTTCGCCACGCGCAATGCGATTTCCCGCCTCGGCCTCGATCCCGACGGCTGCGTCAGTGCCGTCGCACCCTGCATCTTGGCGCTTCGCCGGGGCGACCCTGCTCGGCAACGACGCGCGCCTCTCGGGGCCGGCGACGGCTTCGTGTCCTGCACCAGCGCGCATCTCGATGGAGCCGCCAGCGAGAAGGCCATCGTCTCCGGCCACAGCGTGCAGGAGACACCGCAGGCAAACCTGGTGATCCGCCGCATCCTGCGCGAACACGCCGGGCTGGGGCAGGGGTATGCGGCGACGCGCTCGGCAGGCGGACGCTGAATCAAGCGGCATGTCGGCTCCATCCATGACCCCGCCGTCGCCCCGAGCCATCCCGCGCGAAGCCCGTCTCCCTCCGGAAGAGAAGTTGGGTTCGGCGCCCGGAACGGAGCGCGACACACTGCCTTGTCGGGCCAACCATCACGCAACGGCCGAACCCTCATCCGTCGCTGCGCGCCACCTTCTTCCGAGGGGAGAAGGAAGTGCCAGCGAGGCGATCGACCGGATCAGTACCTCGCCTTGGCTGGGTACCCGCGCCGCTGGGGGCACGCCACGAGGGTACCGGGGCCGTGGGTCGGCCCAATTTCGATGCGAGGCACGCTGGTCATCGGGGCGGCCGCGCCGCCTTGCGCAAGGGACATGAGCCGCCTTGGCCGGTTGCAGCGCGCAGCGGTTTCGGCGGGCTCGTGGTTGGGGGCTAGGCGCGACCGCGGCATCTGTGCTCCCGGGGCGTGCGATTGGCCAGCGCAGTGGGCTGCGACGCATCGGTTATCCTTGACGCTTCGCCGCGATTCCCTGCGGCACGCGTCTTGTCGGTTCCCATGAGCGAAATTTCCTCGTCGTCCCCGCGTTCTGCACAGGCCGAAGCTCGCCGCCCCAGCGTGGGCGTGCAGATCGGCAAGGTCACTGTCGGCGGCGGTGCGCCCATCGTCGTGCAGTCGATGACCAACACCGACACCGAGGATGCGGCCAGCACCGCGAAACAGATTGCCGAGCTGGCCCGCGCCGGCTCCGAGCTGGTGCGCATCACGGTCAATACGCCGGCCGCCGCCGCCGCGGTGCCGCGCATCGTCGAGCGGCTGCAGATGATGGGCGTGGAGGTGCCGATCATCGGCGACTTCCACTACAACGGCCACCAGCTGCTGGAGGCCGAGCCGGCCTGCGCCGAGGCGCTGGCCAAGTACCGCATCAACCCCGGCAACGTGGGCTTCGGCAAGAAGAAGGACGCCCAGTTCGGCGCGATCATCGAGAAGGCGATCGAGTACGGCAAGCCGGTGCGCATCGGAGCCAACTGGGGTTCGCTGGATCAGTCCATGGTCGCCATGCTGATGGACGAGAACGCGCAGCGTGCGCAGCCCTGGGATGCCGCCCACGTGGCGCGCGAGGCGCTGATCCGCTCGGCGCTGGATTCGGCCGCCCTGGCCGAGCGAATCGGCCTGCCGCGCGAGCGCATCATCCTGTCGGCCAAGGTGTCCGGCGTGCAGGAGCTGATCGCGGTGTATCGCGATCTCGCGCGGCGCGGCAATTACGCGCTGCACCTGGGCCTCACCGAGGCCGGCATGGGCTCGAAGGGCATCACCGCCTCGGCCGCGGCGCTCGCCGTGCTGCTGCAGGAAGGCATCGGCGACACCATCCGCATCTCGCTTACGCCCGAACCGGGCGGCGCGCGCACGGGCGAGGTGATCGTGGCGCAGGAGCTGCTGCAGACCATGGGCCTGCGCGCATTCACGCCGCTGGTCACCGCCTGCCCGGGCTGCGGCCGCACCACCAGCGAGTTCTTCCAGGAGCTGGCGAAGACCGTGCAGGCGCACGTGCGCGAGCAGATGCCGCTGTGGCGGGTGAAATACGACGGCGTGGAGAACCTCACCCTGGCCGTGATGGGCTGCGTGGTGAACGGGCCGGGCGAATCCAAGCACGCCAACATCGGCATTTCGCTGCCGGGCAACGGCGAGGCACCGGCCGCGCCGGTGTTCATCGACGGCGAAAAGGCGATGACGCTGCGCGGCGACCGCATCGCCAGCGAGTTCGTCGCGATCCTCGACGATTACGTCGAAACCCACTACGCCGCGCGCGCCGGCTGATCCGATGGACGCCGATCGCGAGACGGCGATCCTGCGTTTCTGGCATGACCACGCCGCGCCGTGGACGCGGGCGGTGCGCGAGCAGACGATCGCCAGCCGCCGGCTGGTGACGGATGCGGCGATCGTCGAGGCGGTACTTGCAAGACGCCCACAGCGGGTGATCGACCTGGGCTGTGGTGAGGGTTGGCTGCTGCGTGCGCTGGCCCGGCACGGTATTGAAGGGCTCGGCGTTGACGCGGTGCCTGCGCTGATCCAGTCGGCCAACGCGACAGGCGGCGGCCGCTTTCTGACCATGGACTATGCGACGATCGCCGCCGGCGCCCTGCGCGAGCAGGCCGACGCGGTGGTGTGCAACTTTTCCTTGCTCGGCGACGAGTCTGTCGACGCGCTGCTCGGCGCCATCGCCGCACTGCTCGCACCGGGAGGCGCGCTGCTGATCCAGACCCTGCATCCGTGGGGCGCCTGCGGCGAAGTTGCCTATCGTGACGGCTGGCGTGAAGGTTCATGGGCCGGCTGCGGCGAAGGATTCGGCGAAGCGGCACCGTGGTATTTCCGCACGTTGGCCGGCTGGATGCAGAGTTTCACGGCGGCTGGGCTGATGCTGGAATCGGTGCATGAGCCGATCCATCCGCAGAGTGGTCAACCGGCCTCTGTGATTTTCGTCCTGGTGCCGCGTTGATTCAGGCCAGTGTCGCGGCGTCCATCGGCGTGACACCAGCCCACGACGCCAGGTCGAACGGCTGTGCGGCCAGGGTACTCAGCGCGGCAAGGTAGTCCGCCCGCGGCATCTCCTCGGCGCCCAGCGACAGCAGGTGAGGATTGCTCACCTGGGCGTCGAGCAGCGGGCAGCGCCAGTCGTGCAGCAGGCGGGCCAGCGCCAGCAGGGCCACCTTGGAGCCGCCGCTCTCGCGGCTGAACATCGATTCGCCGCTGAAAACGCGTCCGGACATCACGCCGTAGATGCCGCCAACCATCGTGGCACCCCGCCACACCTCCATGCTGTGCGCATGACCGCGCGCGTGCAGCGTGGTGTAGGCGTCGATCATCCCGGGGCTGATCCAGGTGCCTGGCTGACCGTCGCGCGGTGCGGCGCAGGCGCGCATCACGCCGACGAAATCGCGATCCACGGTGACCTGCCAGCCGCAATGCGCCAGCAGCCGGCGCAGCGACCGGTTCGGCTGGCACAGTTTTGCCGTGTGGAACACGCAGCGCGGGTCGGGTGACCACCACAGGATCGGCTCGCCTTCGTTGAACCAGGGAAAGATGCCCTGCGCATACGCCGCGCGCAGTCGCTCCGGCGAGAGGTCACCGCCGAAGGCGAGCAGACCCGAAGGCTCGCGCAGCGCTTCGGACGGATCGGGAAAGCGCTCCGCCGGCCAGTGATCCAGCAACGGCAGGCGGATCATGCCGCCTCGCCGGGATCGCGGGTGTGCGCGTACGGGCTGTGCGACTGCAGCTCCTGCGCGTAGGCGCGTACCGAGGCGGTTTCATGCACCAGCGCGTCGCGCACCGCGCGGCGGAATTGCGGATGCGCCAGGTAGTGACGCGAGTGCGTATGCACCGGCAGGAAACCGCGCGCCAGTTTGTGCTCGCCCTGCGCGCCGGGTTCGAAGCGCTTGAGGCCGTGGCGAATGGCGTGCGCGATGCCTTGGTAATAACAAAGCTCGAAGTGCAACCCGGGCACGTCGACGCTGGCGCCCCAGTAGCGCCCGTACAGCGTGTCGGCACTCTGGATCAGCAGGGCCATGGCCACGATGGTGCCGCCGTCCTCGCGCGCCAGCGCCAGCTGCACGGCATCGCCAAGCGTGTCGCCCAGTGCGAGGAAGAACGCCCGCGTCAGCGCCGCGTGGTTGCCCTTGGCGTCGAAGGTACTTTCGTACAGCGCGTGCACGCGGCGCCATTCATCGCGGCTCAGGCTGGCGCCGCCGCGCATCTCGATCTGCAAGCCGCTGCGCGCTACCTGCGCGCGCTCCTGGCGGATGTTCTTGCGCTTCTTGTGATTGAGCGCGGCGAGGAAGGCATCAAAGTCGGCGTAGCCGCGGTTGTGCCAGTGGAACTGCACGTTGCTGCGCGCCAGCCAGGCGTCGTTGAACGCGGGCAGATCGTCGTCGGTGAGAAAATTGGCGTGCAGCGACGACAGCCCGAGCCGATCCACTTCGCCGCGCATCGCGGTGACGAGCGCTCCACGCAGCATCGCCGCGTAAGGGCCGACGCCGGCCAGCAGCCGCGGCCCGGTGACGGGCGAGTAGGGCACGGCATTGAGCAGCTTGGGGTAGTAGTCGCCGCCAGCGCGCTCCCACGCGCTGGCCCAGCTCCAGTCGAACACGAACTCGCCGTGCGAATTGCCTTTGAAGTACAGCGGCGCGGCGGCGACCAGGGTGTCGCCCTCGTACAGGCCCAGGTGATGGGCCTTCCAGCCCCACTCTTCGCGGATGCAGCCGGTGCGCTCGAGGGCGGCTAGAAACGCGTGCGAGACAAACGGGTTCGGGTGCGGCGGCAGGCTGTCCCACGCGGCAGCGGGGATCTCATCGATCCGGGCGTGGAAGCGGGGCTGCAGCGAGGCGCTGGCCGCGCTCATCCCGGACGGCACCACGCAGCAATCGCTTCCAGACGCTGGCGATCGTCGGCCAGCAACAGCTGTGGAGCGGCAAGCTGCAGGGCCCGCTCAGCCTGAATGTGCGCCGCTTTTCGCAACGCGGGATTGTTTTGTGCGGCCAGCGTGGCCAGCGATTTGTGCAGGCGAACGTGCACTTCCAGCATGCCGGCGCCGTCGCGCGCCAGCGGCGCGTAGACATCCTCCAGCAGGTCGCGCGGGTCCAGCGCGCGAACGTGCACGAGGGAATGGCGCGCTGCCGGCGGCGCGCGATGGCCGTCGCCGCCGGCGTGTCGCGCAGCCTGCGCCCACTCGCACAGCAGCCGGGTCACGGTGCCGATCACGTCGATCGCGGTGCCGGGATCGTTCACGGCGGGAGAGAGTGCGCGTTGCGCCACTTCGGTCAGCACGATCAGCCCGAAGCGCGGGTCGTGCGTGAAGTCGCGCTGGTCGGTGATCACGAAGGCGTCGATCAACGGTTGCAGCACCGCGCCGGCGACGGGCGGCGAAACCCGCGCCAGTGGCTGGTTCGGCGTGGTGAAGTGGCCGGTGCAGGCCTCGATCCAGACCCTGAGGCCATGCGACTCGGCCAGTGACTGCACGGCTGCAAGATCCACGTGGGCGATATAGCCGATGCGATCGCTGCATACCGCCATGGCGTCTTCCGGCGGCGGCTCCCAGGCAGCTGCGTGCAGGGTCGGCGCCTCGGCGCGCTCGCGCAGGGCCTGGCGCGCGGCCTGCTCGACGCGGTCGATCGTCTCGGCCACGCGACCCAGGCGCGAAAGCTGATCGATCCAGCGCAGCAGGGTGACCACGATGACGACGATCACCACGATCGTGACGCCAAACAGCACCAGCCGTCCGCTGTCGCCGTAGATGCCCGTGCTCAGCGCGATCAACCCGACCACGCTGAAAAGGAACACGCCGATGAAGGTGGCCAGCGCGCGCTGGGCGATCGAGTCTTCCACCAACAGGATCGCCGCGCGCGGCGTGGCGTGGCTGCCGGCAGTGCTGTAAGCGGCGACCATGGTGGACAGCGAGAAGGTCGTCACGGTCAGCATGCTGGCGGCGAGGATGCCGAGGATGTTGCCCACCGCCGAGGCACCGATGCGGGTAGCCATGCCCTCCGGCAGCCACGGTCGCAGCATGGCGCCGAACAGGGCCGTGGCCACGCCCACCAGCGCGTAGAGCGCGGCGCGAAACCAGAGCCGGCGGGTCATCCGCACGAGCAGCAGCCGCAGGCGGGCGCTCACGGCGGGCATGGGAGCGCCTTCAATGCGTCAAAAAAGCGGGTCGCCCGCTTTTCACGGGGCCTGTCTGCCAACACGGTTGGCCTGGGCATCAGCCGGCCGTGGCCTGCTGTTCCAGCCAGCGCTCGGCATCCAGCGCCGCCATGCAGCCGAAGCCGGCCGAGGTGATCGCCTGGCGGTAGACGTGGTCGGCCACGTCGCCGGCGGCGAACACGCCGGGCACCGAGGTCATCGTGGCCATGCCGTTCTGGCCGCTGTGGGTGCGCAGGTAGCCGTCGTGCATGTCCAGCTGGCCCTGGAAGATGCCGGTGTTGGGCGAGTGGCCGATTGCCACGAAGAAGCCGGTAGCCTCGATGTCGCGCGTCGCCTCGCCGTCGACCGCCTTCACCCGCACGCCGGTGACGCCGGAGTCGTCACCCAGCACTTCGTCGATGGCGTGGTTCCACACCAGCTCGATCTTGCCGGCCTCGGCCTTGGCGAACAGCTTGTCCTGCATGATCTTCTCCGCACGCAGCTTGTCGCGACGGTGCACCAGGTAGACCTTGCGGGCGATGTTGGACAGGTATAGCGCCTCTTCCACCGCGGTGTTGCCGCCGCCGACCACCACCACGTCCTGCTCGCGGAAGAAGAAGCCGTCGCAGGTGGCGCAGGCGGACACGCCCTTGCCCTTGAACTTCTCTTCCGAGGCGATGCCCAGGTACTTGGCCGTGGCGCCGGTGGCGATGATCAGCGCATCGCAGCTGTATTCGCCCGAGTCACCCTTGAGGGTAAAGGGCCGCTTGGACAGGTCCACTTGATGGATGTGGTCGAAGATCATCTCGGTGTGGAAGCGCTCGGCGTGCTCGGCCATGCGCTGCATCAGCATCGGCCCTTGCAGCCCTTCCACGTCGCCGGGCCAGTTGTCCACGTCGGTGGTGGTCATCAGCTGGCCGCCCTGCTGCAGGCCGGTGATCAGCGTCGGCTTGAGGTTGGCGCGGGCGGCGTACACGGCGGCGGTGTAGCCAGCGGGGCCAGAGCCGAGGATCAGCAGGCGGCTGTGCTTGGGCGATACGGACATGAGATAATCCTTGGGTTTGCTGAACAGCTTTGATCGCTTTCGGCCCGGTTGCCAGCGGCACGATGACGCGACCGATTCGGAAGAGGGTGAGCAGTGCGCTCAAGTCCGCAAGGATGGGGAAGCACACGGCCCGATTCAAGCGTTCCGCATGTTCGCTTTCCCAACCCCGAGTCGGCACCGCAGTGGTGTCGTCGCGACGAACTCCACAGGACTGCTTCCCCATGCGCATCGGTATTCCCTCCGAAACCAAGACCCTCGAAGGTCGTGTTGCCCTGGTCCCCGCCGCCGCCGCCGATCTGGTGCGTCGCGGCCACGAGGTTTTCATCCAGGCCGGCGCCGGCGAGAAGAGCGGCTTTTCCGACGAGGCCTACACCCGCGAGGGCATCACCGTGGTGCCGGACGCTGCGGCGCTCTACGAGAAGGGCGAGCTGATCGTCAAGGTGAAGGAGCCGATCGCCGGTGACCTGGCCCTGCTGAAGAAGCACCACCTGCTGTTCTGCTACCTGCACCTGGCCGCCGAGCCGGCGCTGACCCAGAGCCTGCTCGACATCGGCCTCACCGGCGTGGCGTTCGAGTCGGTCGAAGAGAACGGCGGCCTGCCGCTGCTGCTGCCGATGTCGGTGATCGCCGGGCGCATCGCCACCCAGATCGGCACCACGCTGCTGCACCGTCCGCAGGGTGGCAAGGGCAAGCTGCTGGGCGGCATGGCCTCTACCTCGCGCGGCAAGGTGGTCGTTCTCGGCGGCGGCGCCGCGGGCAAGGCGGCTGCATCGCTGGCCGCTGCTGCCGGTGCCCGCGTGGTGGTGTTCGACAAGCGCCAGGACCGCCTGGCCGAGATGATGGAGCTGGGCGCCAACGTCACCGCCTTGTATGCGTACGAGTCGGCGGTGGCCGAGGAAGTGCGTGACGCCGACCTGGTGGTCGGTGCCGTGCTGATTCCCAGCGCCAAGGCGCCGCGCGTGGTCACCGAGGACATGGTCAAGACCATGGAAAAGGGCAGCGTGCTGGTGGATATCTCGATCGACCAGGGCGGCTGCTTCGAAACCTCGCGCCCGACCACCTGGAAGGAGCCGACCTACAACGTGCACGGCGTGACGCACTTCTGCGTGACCAACATGCCCGGCGCCGTGCCGCAGACCTCGTCGGTGGCGATCTCCGCGGCGATCCTGCCGTACGTGCAGCGCCTGGCGGCCGGCAACGAGTGGCGCCAGTTCGCGCCGCTGGCGGCTGGCATCAACGTCGATGGCGGCAAGCTGGTGCACCCGGCGCTGCTGGGCTAAACGGCGGTTTTGTGGTCGGCCGGTTGCTGCCGGCCAGCGCATCAGGCCGGGCCTTCGGGTCCGGCCTTTTTCGTTTGGTTACTTGCCGGCCACGCGCGCTTCTGAAGGGGTGGCCGCCTGTGTAGACTTGGGCGAATGCCTCATCTCATGGAAGTGCAACCCGGTGGTGCGTAGCGCAAACGTCAAGAAAGCCAAGGCCCCCACGCCCGCCCTCAGCGACGAACTGAAGCGGCGCCTGCGCGAAGCCGGCGCGCTGCTGCTGCTGCCGCTGGCGCTGTACCTGCTGGTCTGCCTGTTCAGCTACAACGAGCAGGATCCGAGCTGGGGCCACGTCGGCACGGTGGAGCACGCGCGCAACTTCGGCGGCGCGATCGGCGCCAATATCGCCAACCTGCTGCGCTACATCTTCGGTCTGGTGGCCTATGCGTTCCCGCTGCTGCTGCTGGTGCTGGGCGTGCAGGTGCTGCGCCAGCGCGGCGAGCGGGCGGTGCATCCGTGGGAGCCGTCGCTGCGGCTGATCGGCTTCGTGTTCTTCTTCATCACGCTGCCGGCGCTGTTCGCGCTCAACGCCAGCCGCCCTGATCCGGTGATGCCGCAAGGCGTGGGCGGCGTGGCCGGGCAGTGGCTGGCCAATTCCTTGCTCGGCGCGCTCGGTTCCACGGGGGCACCGCTGCTGCTGCTGGCGCTGTTCCTGATCGCCGTGACGCTGGCGACGGGCCTGTCGTGGTTCCGCGTGATGGACTGGACTGGCGCCATGGTGATGCGTCTGGCCAGCTGGCTCGGCGGCAAGTTGCGCAAGGCGCCGGAGGTGATCGCTGCCCGCCAGGCTCGCGGCGAGCGCGAGGTGGTGAAGAAGGCCGAGGCGGTCAAGCAGGCCAAGCGCGAGCCGGTGCGCATCGAGGCGCAGCCCGCCCCCGTGGTGAAGAGCGATCGCGCCCGCCAGGAAACCCAGATTCCGCTGTTCGTCGGCGCCGCCCAGCCGGGCGAACTGCCCCCGCTGTCGCTGCTGGACGAGGCACCGCCGCAGGGCCCGGGCTATTCGGAAGAGACGCTGGAAGTGCTGTCGCGCCAGGTCGAGCTCAAGCTCAAGGACTTCCGCATCGAGGCCAAGGTGATGGGCGTGTATCCCGGCCCGGTGATCACCCGTTTCGAGCTGGAGCCGGCCGCCGGCGTGCGCGGCTCGCAGGTGTCCAGCCTGGACAAGGACATCGCCCGCGGGCTGTCGGTGGTGAGCGTGCGCGTGGTCGACGTGATCCCCGGCAAGAACGTGATCGGGCTGGAGATTCCCAACACGCGCAAGCAGATCGTGTACCTGTCGGAGATCCTGCGCTCGGACAAGTACGACCAGCTCAAGTCCCCGCTGGCGCTGGCGCTGGGCAAGGACATCGGCGGCAAGCCGGTGGTGGTCGACCTGGCCAAGATGCCGCATCTGCTGGTGGCCGGCACCACCGGCTCGGGCAAGTCGGTGGCGGTGAACGCGATGGTGCTGAGCCTTTTGTACAAGGCCAGCGCCAAAGACGTGCGGATGATCATGATCGACCCGAAGATGCTGGAGCTCTCGGTGTACGAGGGCATTCCGCATCTGCTCGCGCCGGTGGTCACCGACATGAAGGAAGCCGCCAACGCGCTGCGCTGGTGTGTGGCCGAGATGGAGCGCCGCTACAAGCTGATGGCCGCGGTGGGCGTGCGCAACCTGGGCGGCTTCAACAAGAAGGTGAAGGACGCCGAGGCCGCCGGCCATCCGCTGCTCGATCCGCTGTTCCGGCCGAATCCGGAGATGCCGAACCTGGCCGCCGAGCCGCTGGAGCCGCTGCCGTACATCGTGATCATCATCGACGAATTCGCCGACATGATGATGATCGTCGGCAAGAAGGTGGAGGAGCTGATCGCCCGCCTGGCGCAGAAGGCGCGTGCCGCCGGCGTGCACCTGGTGCTGGCCACGCAGCGGCCGTCGGTGGACGTGATCACGGGCCTGATCAAGGCCAACATCCCCACCCGCATCGCGTTCCAGGTGTCGAGCAAGATTGACTCGCGCACGATCCTTGATCAATCGGGCGCGGAAGCGCTGCTCGGCCACGGTGACATGTTGTACCTGCCGCCCGGCACGGCCACGCCCGAGCGCGTGCACGGCGCTTTCGTCGACGACCACGAGGTGCATCACGTGGTGAACTGGCTCAAGTCACAGGGCGCGCCGCAGTACATCGAGGGCGTGCTGGAGGAGGTGCAGGCCACCGGTGACGGCAAGTTCATCAACGATTCCGGCCTGCCGCAGGATGGCGAAGAGGGCGGCGACGCCGACACGCAGCTCTACGACAAGGCGGTGGCCGTCGTCACGCAGACCCGGCGCGCCTCGATCTCCGGCGTGCAGCGCCACCTGCGCATTGGCTACAACCGTGCCGCGCGCCTGATCGAGCAGATGGAGGCCGACGGCGTGGTCAGCGGTCCCCAGCACAACGGCAACCGCGAAGTGCTGGCGCCGCCCCCGCCGAAATAGCGGTTATCCATTCGGGGTTGGAGCCGCTCGCTCGCGAGGCCACCGCCGTTGATTTCCGTTGAAGTGTCGCCCATCGCATCA
>DASUJJ010000199.1:0-3136 GCA_036279335.1 Dyella sp. | reverse complement strand
CTCGGCCTCGCGCATCAGCTGGTCGCGGTTCTTCACGTGGCCGGGAAAACGCACCAGCGTGTGCACCATCCAGAACTCGGTGACGGTGAGCGGAATCTCCTCGCCGTTCCAGGTGATGCGCATGCGCTCGGATTCGAGCTTCAGCGGGCCGTGCTCGATCACCGTTTCGCTGGCCGCCGGCGCCTGCATCGAAGCGATGCGGCGGAACAGCGCGGCGATGCGCGCAGCCAGTTGGTGCAGGCTGGTGTCCTTGCTGAGGTAGTCGTCCGCGCCCAGGCGCAGGCCGGAGATCACGTCGAAATCCGAGTCGCGCGCGGTGAGGAAGATGATCGGCAACGTGGGAGCCTTGGCACGCAGCTCGCGGCACAGGTCGAAGCCGCCCTCCGGTTCGTCGCCCAGCCCGATGTCGATGATCACCAGCTCCGGCATGCGCATGGCGAACGCGCTCGACGCCTCCTGCCGCGAGCCGTAGCCGCGGGTGTCGTAGCCGAAGCGATTGAGCGCCTCGACGTAGTTGGCGCGGATCAGCGGTTCGTCTTCGACGATGGCGATGCTGCGGCCCATGGGATCGACTTCCTTGCGTGGCGTGGAGGATGGCGCGCAGCGTGCTATGCGTGCCGGAGCGGCGCAAGCCGGTTGGCGCCCCTGCCCGCGATTTGACCCAAGCCATCGCCCGACGGGCCGTTTTGCGTCGCGCGCCACGCCGGCGCGCGGCGCCTCATGGTCGTCACCGCAAGCAATCGAGGAGTGACGCCGATGGCCCGTACCGCTGCCGATGACACTGACCGCAATACCGAGTTGCACGGCTTCGAACCGCTGCGCGTGGCGCTGGCGATTGGCGCCCTGCTGCTGGGCCTGCTGATGGGCATCCACTAGGAGGATCGCCATGACCACCTATCCGACCTTCACCACCGACCCCGCATGGATCGCCATGGATGGCGGCTTCGCCGCCGCGCAGGGAAGCGCGGCGGCGCCCGGCGCGCAGGAGCCCGATCCGGAGTGGCAGCCGCTGTAGAGCGATCAATCCACCTCGAACCTGAATCGCTTTCCCGACCGTCATGGCCGTTCCTTCTCCCCTCCGCGCGAGGGGAGTTTTTTCACCGCAGGAAAATTCTGAACCGGCGGGAACCATCCCGCCTGCGGCCGCTCCAATCCCCTGAGTGGCGTCGCGCCATTGCCGTGGAATCCGCCGTTGCAGCGCCTTCACGCTGCCGCGGCGGGCGGCGCCCACTCGGGTGATCTCCGCTGACGCGTTTGACGACGCTTGTCCCGGTACCTTTCGGTGCCGGGACTTCTTTTTTCTGGGTTCCGGGTGGGTGCGGCCCGGGCGGGCGATCAGCCGATGGCGCGGCGCATGGCGGCGATCGCCGCGGCGTAGTCCGGTGCGTTGAAGATCGCCGAGCCGGCGACAAAAGTATCGGCCCCGGCCGCGGCGATGGCGCCGATGTTGTCCGCGCTCACGCCGCCGTCCACTTCCAGCCGGATCGCGCGGCCGCTGTCGTCGATGCGGCGGCGCACCTCACTGAGTTTGTCCAACGCGGAAGGAATGAATTTCTGCCCGCCGAAGCCCGGGTTCACCGACATCAACAGCACGAAGTCGAGCTTGTCCAGCACATGGTCGAGCCAGTTCAGCGGCGTGGCCGGGTTGAACACCAGGCCTGCCTGGCAGCCGGCTTCCTTGATCAGGCCGAGGGTGCGGTCGACGTGCTCGCTGGCTTCCGGATGGAAGCTGATGGAGTTGGCGCCGGCCTTGGCGAAGTCCGGCACGATGCGGTCGACCGGCTTCACCATCAGGTGCACGTCGATGTGCGCGCTGATGCCGTAGTCGCGCAGCGCCTTGAGCACCATCGGACCCATGGTGAGATTGGGCACGTAGTGGTTGTCCATCACGTCGAAGTGCACCCAGTCGCCGCCGGCGGCGAGCACCTTGGCGGTGTCCTCGCCGAGTCGGGCGAAGTCGGCCGAGAGAATGGACGGGGCGATGATGGGGGTCTGCTTGCTCATGGATCGACCTTTGTTGGGGCGCATCGTGTGCGCGACCAGGATGTGCGGCGTTACCGCTGTGTAGGCTTTTCGCGCACTTCGGTGCGCTCCTACAGGGGATTCATTTGAAGCCTTTTTCGGCCTTGATGCGCTCGTAGGCGGCGTTGATCTCGCTGGCGCGAGCCTCGGCACGCTTGCGCATGTCCTCGGGCAGGTCGCCGAGGCGATCGGGATGATGCTCGGAGATCAGCTTGCGATAGGCGCGCTTGATGGTGCGCTCGTCCGCATCGCGCTGCACGCCGAGCACGGCGTAAGGATCCGGTCCACCGGTGGAGCGGTGCGGTGGCACGTAGCCGCCGCCGTGGCCAGCGCCGCCGCGCGGACCGCTGCCGGTGGCGTTCCAGGCGTAGCCCTTCATCGCCATCAGCGCCATCAGCTCCATGTCGCTCACGCGCATGGCGAAGGCGAGCTGGCGCAGGATCGCCATTTTCTCAGGCGGCGGGTTGCCTTCGGCCAGCACCGTCTCGATCACCACGTCGAGCACCGGGAACGCGTGGTCACGGCGCAGGCCGACCCAGTCGCGCAGCTCGCCGATGGTCGGCGACACGTCGAATTCCGCCGCCTTGCCGCGATTGAAGCTGGCGATCGCTTCCTGCCGCTGCGCGGGCTCCAGGCCCATGCGGGTCATCACGCGCTCGGCGATGGCGATCTCCGCCTCGGACACGCGGCCGTCGCTCTTGGCCACCGCACCGAGCAGGGCGAACAGCGGGCGGATGAAGCCGCCCGCCTCGGGCACCGCGCTGCGGCGCTGGCTGTAGCGCATATTGTCCAGCACAAAGCCGATCAGCGCGCCGACGAGCGCGCCCGGCAGGCCGTGGCCGAAGAACAGGCCGATGAGGGCAAACCACAGGGTGTAGGTGTAGCTCATGGCTGCGGCGCCGCCACCGGCGTCTGCGCGCTGTACCACTGCGCCAGCTGGTCAAGCTCGGCGTCGCTGACCGGGCCGATCGCAGCCTTCATCAGCGCCACGTCGCGGCGGCCGTCGCGGTATTGCTGCAGGGCGTTGCGCAGGTAGTCGAGCCGCTGCCCGGCGAGGTTGGGCGCGCCGGGAATCTGCGCCATGCCGCGCTCGCCGTGGCAGGCGGCACAGAGC
>DASUJJ010000198.1:0-5805 GCA_036279335.1 Dyella sp. | reverse complement strand
CTGTGCACAGGACGAGAAGTGCCGCATGGCGTCACTTGTTGACGCTTCATGTCCATGAGGTGGGGCTGACGCATTGCAGAGGCGTCGCGATGTTCTGGGCAGGGCGGGTCGCAAGGGGCTGAAGAGGGTTCTCCATCGCTCCGGCTGGCGGGCACCGCAAAAGCGGCGACAATGCCTCGGCCATTTCTCGGAGCAGGGGATCGACGATGAAACGACTTGCCATTCTTGCGGTGCTTGCGTTGGCACCATGGGCCGCCACCGCGCGGGCGCCGGCCTCACCGACGGCCTCCCACCCCTTCAACGTCCACGACCTGGTGATGCTCGATCGGGTGAGCGATCCGCAGCTTTCGCCGGACGGGCGCCATGCCGCGTTCGGCGTGCGCAGCACGGATTACGCGGCCAACAAGGGTGTCAACGCGATCTATGGGCTGGATCTGGGCCGCGATGCGGCGCCGGTGAAGTGGATCGATGGCGCCAGCTCGGCACGCTGGTCGGCCGATGGCAAGAGTCTGTTCTACCTGGCGCCTGCCAGTGGCGTGACGCAGCTGTGGCGTGTGGATCTCACGCCGGGCGCGCGTGGCATGGTGCCGGGAACACCGGTGCAGGTCAGTCACGCCGTGCTGGATCTCGGTGGCTTTGCGCTCTCGCCCGACGGCAAGCGCGTGGCGATGACGTACGAGGTGTATCCCGACTGCGCGGATCTGGCCTGCACGAAGGAGCGCATGGCCGGCGACGCCTCCGACAAATCCACCGGCACGCTCTACAAGAAGCTGTTCGTGCGGCATTGGGATGCGTGGGCCACCGGCCGGCGCAACCAGCTGTTCGTGGCGAGTTTCGATGAGCGCGGCCAACTGCCGGCCGAACCCACCCTGGTCAGCCGCGGCATCGACGGCGACGTGCCGAGCAAGCCGTTCGGCGGCATGGAGGAGGTGGCGTTTGCGCCGGATGGGCAGAGCATCTATTTCGGTGCGCGCATCGCCGGCAGCAGCGAGCCGTGGTCGACCAATTTCGATGTCTACCGCGCGCCGGTGGATGGTTCGGCGGCGCCGCGGAATCTCACGGCGGGCAACCTTGCCTGGGATGCGTATCCGGTGCCGTCACCCGATGGCCGCACGCTGTATTACCTGGCCATGAAGGAGCCGGGTTTCGAGGCCGACCGTTTCGCGATCATGGCCATGGACCTGGCCAGCGGCAGCACACACGAGGTCGACCCGCAGTGGGATCGTTCGCCGGGCAACCTGTCCGTTTCGGCCGACGGCAAGACGCTGTTTGCCACCGCCGACGACAGCGGCCAGCACCCGCTGTTTGCCATTGATCCGGGCACTGGTGACGTGCGCCAGCTGGTGGGCGACGGCACGGTGAGCGGCTACGCGGTGGCCGACAACACGCTGCTGGTGGCTCGTGAGGACCTCAAGCACCCGGCTGATCTGTATGCGGCCAAGGCCAGCGGCTACGGCCTGCGCCAGGTCACCCATTTCAACGCCGAGCGGATGAGTGAGGCGAAGGTGGGTGACGTCGAATTCTTCACCTTCACCGGCGCCAACAACGACCCGGTGCAGGGTTACGTGGTGAAGCCGGTCGGTTACCAGCGCGGCAAGACCTATCCCGTGGCCTTCATCATCCACGGCGGTCCGCAGGGCGCGATGGGCAACGGCTGGAGCTACCGCTGGAACCCGCAGACCTATGCAGGGCAGGGCTTCGCCGTGGTCACGGTCAATTTCCACGGCTCCACCGGCTACGGGCAGGCGTTCACCAACGCCATCTCCGGTGACTGGGGCGGCAAGCCGCTGGAAGATCTCAAGGCGGGCTGGAAGGCTGCGCTGGCGAAGTACAGCTTCCTCGACGGCGACCGCGCCTGCGCACTGGGCGCCAGCTACGGCGGCTACATGGTGTACTGGATGGCCGGCGTGTGGAACGAGCCGTGGAAGTGCTTCGTCGACCACGACGGCGTGTTCGATACCCGCGCCATGTACTACGACACCGACGAGCTGTGGTTTGAGGAAAAGGAAAACGGCGGCACGGCGTTCGAGCACCCCGAGAACTACGAGCGCTTCAACCCGGTGAACCACGTGAAGGACTGGCGCGTGCCGATGCTGGTGGTGCACAGCGCCCAGGATTTCCGCATCCCGATCACCCAGGGGCTGGGCGCCTTCACCGCCTTGCAGCGCCGCGGCATCCCCAGCGAGTTCCTCACCTTCCCCGACGAAAACCACTTCGTGCTCAAGCCGCAGAACAGCGTGCAGTGGCATGAGACGGTGAATGCGTGGTTGAAGAAGTGGACGGCAAAGCCCGCCAACGATTGAAACGGGGGCAGACCGCGCACAGCGGCTCTGCTTGGTAGGAGCTCACCTTGTGAGCGACGGATGTGGCGTCGAAGCGCAAGGCAGGTCGCGCACAGGGTGCGCTCCTACAGCGGTTCTGCCCGGTAGGAGCTCACCTTGTGAGCGACGGGAGCAGCGTCGAGGTGCGAGGCAGGTCGCGCGCCAGGTGCGAGGCTACAGCCAGCGCGACTTGCGCAGCCAGGTGAAGATGCCGCCCACCACGGCAATCACCAGCACGATCATCGTCGGGTAGGCCCACGGCTTGTCCAGCTCGGGCATGTGGTGGAAGTTCATGCCGTACCAGCTGGTGATGAGGGTGGGGGCGGCGAGCATGGCGGCCCAGCCGGCGAGTTTCTTCATCACCTCGTTCTGGCCGAAGGTGACCAGCGAGAGGTTGATGTTGATGGTGGCGCCGAGCATTTCGCGCATGGCGCCCACCGACTCATTGACGCGGAACACGTGGTCGTAGACGTCGCGGAAGTAGGCGCGCAGCTTGTCCGGAATCAGATTGGGGTGCAGGCGCACCAGCTGGCTGATCACGTCCTGCATCGGCGCGACGGCGAGGCGTAGTGTCATCAGGTCGCGCTGCATGTCGTACAGGCGCCGGACCGTTTCGCGGTTGAAGGTTTCCGCGAAGATATCCTGCTCCAGCTCCTGCAGCTCTTCGCGGAAGTCGCGCACGATCGGCAGCAGGTTGTCGACGATGAAATCGAGCACGCCGTAGAGGCCGTAGCTGGGCCCCAGCGCGAGCAGGTCGGGCGAGTGCTCGCAGGTACGCCGCGCGGGGGCATACGAGAGCGAAGCGCCGTGTCGCACGGTCACCAGATAGCGCGGCCCCAGGAAGATATGCGTTTCGCCGAAGGCCAGCTGGCCGGCCACCAGTTGCGCGGTCTGCACCACGATGAACAGCGAGTCGCCGTAGGACTCGATCTTGGTGCGCTGGTGCGCGTGGTGGGCGTCCTCGATCGCCAGGTCGTGCAGGTCGAACTCTTCCTGCAGCTTTTCCAGCAGCGCTTCGTCCGGCTCGTGCAGGCCGACCCAGACGAAGGTGTCCGGCTGTTCGAGCACGTCGCTGATCGCATCGATCGTGATGTCGCCGATGCGGTGACCGTCGCGGTGATAGGCGACGCAGTTGATCACCATGCCATCAGCGGGCGCGGGATCGATGGTCTTGGAGGCGGGTGCGGGATACATCGGCGCATCATCCCCTGCCGATCGTGGCCGGGCAATGGCCGATCAGGGCGCCGCGTGGTGATGCCCGGATCGCACGGCCCAGGCCAGCGCCAGCCACACCGGCAGCGCGAACAGCAGCCACGGCTGGTTCTGCTGTACCACGCCCGGCAGCAGATGCAGCGCGATGGCGACGAGACCGGCCAGCAGCTGCAGTGCCAGCAGGGCATCCATCCAGCGCGCCGTGACCGCGCCGCGCGCCGCGCGCCACGCCGCGGGGATCAGCGCGAACGCCACGGGATTGAACAGCAGCAGGTTGGCGTTGGCCCAGGCGGAACGGTGCAGGGTGAGCGTCCACAGGCCGAGCATCAGCAGGCCGGCAAGACCCGCCAGCACCAGCCAGAGGGTGGCGAGCGTGGCGAACCACCGAGGCGCCCGGCGACGCGTCAGCACCAGCAGCACGGCGAGCGCTGCGCCGGCCAGTGCCAGCGGCCCGCGCAGGTCGGGCGCGGTCGCCGGCGGGGCTTCCACGCGGTTCGGCGCGATGGTGCGTTCGGCGACAACCAGCGGCGTGGTGCCACCGCGGCCGTCGGGCACCAGCACCGAGCGCAGTTCGCGCTGCAGCACCATGGGGATGAAGCTCTCCTGCCAGCCGCTGAGTGGCTGGTCGGCGAATGGGCCCAGGCCCATGTCCATCAGCACCATCAGCCACGGCTGCGCGCTCATCAGGCGGTCGGTCTGCTGGCGGTAGGTCATGCCGCCGGGGCGGGCGGTGAGGGTGGTCTTGAGGATGCCGCCCAGCGCCTTGTCCAGCGCATCGCGCACGCGCGTGCTGCAGTTGTCGACGTAATAGTCGTAGTCGTAGCGCGCGTTCTCGGGACGCAGGTTCCACAGCAGGAAATCGCGCAGCGCGGCGGCCTGCTCCGGGGTGAAGGCGAGGCGCTGGCGGGTGATCGAGCGGCCGGCCTGCACGTAGTAAGCGGTGTCGACGTCGGTCGGTTCGGCATCCATCAGGTAGTGCATGCGACCGCGGGCGAAGTTGAGCAGAAAGCCCTGCTCGTCGAAATCGAACACGCCGTAGTTGAAGCTCACCGCCTCGCCGTCAACGCGGTCCTTCAGCTCGATCGCAATATGGCCGAAGCGCTCCCAGTAGGTGTCGCCCGGGCCATAGGTGATCACGGTGACCTGCAGGTTGGCGCCCGGTGCGTTCGCCACGCCGGCGTGGGCGGGCAGGGCGAAGCTGCCAGCGATCAGAAGCAGCAGCGCCAGGCTGTAACGGAGCAAGGGCATCGGTATCGACGGTGGAGATGCGGGAGCGCCACTGTAGTGGCGAGCGCGAGATGCGTCGATGCTGGGCGTCGGCGAGGTTGCTGTCGGGGCTGAAGCCTCTCCCACAAAGGGGGGGTGTGGGAGCGACTTCAGTCCCGACGCTGTGGGTCCGAGGTGGCGGGGTGTCTTTCGTTTCCGAAAGGCGGTGTCTGTAGGAGCGCACCCTGTGCGCGAACGCTTTTTTTCGCAAACGTGGCGAAAAGCATTCGCGCACAGGGTGCGCTGCTACAACGGCTTGGCTCAGTCGTGCGCGGGCTTCTGGCTTACGCGGAACTGCTGCACGCGGCGGTCGTCGGCCTCGGTGACGTGAAACAGGAAATCGCCCACGACGATCTCCTCGCCTGCTTCGGGCAGGTGGCCGAACTCGGAGGTGACCATGCCGCCAATGGTGTCGAACTCCTCGTCCGAATACGACGAGCCGGTCTGCTCATTGAAATCGGCGATCGGCGTGAGGGCGCTCACCAGCCAGTCGCCGCCCGGCTGGGCGTGCATCAGGGTGGGTTCTTCCTCGTCGTCGTGCTCGTCGTCGATCTCGCCGACGATCTGTTCGAGCACATCCTCGATGGTGATCAGGCCGGCCACGCCGCCGTATTCGTCCACCACCAGCGCCATATGGTTGCGGCTGAGCCGGAACTCGGCCAGCAGCACGTTCAGGCGCATCGATTCGGGGATCAGCACGGCCGGGCGCAGGATGGCGCGGATGTCGAAGTGTTCGCCGTCGCCGAAATACTTCAGCAGGTCCTTGGCCAGCAGGATGCCGAGGATCTCGTCCTTGTCCTCGCCGTGCACGGGGAAGCGCGAGTGGCCCGATTCGACCACGGCGGCGAGGATGTCGCTGAGCGGAGAGTCGGCCGAGATCATCACGATCTGCGCGCGCGGAACCATCACGTCGTCCACGCTCAGCTCGGTGACCTTCAGCGCACCCTCGACCATGGTGAGGGTGTCGTTGGAGAGGAGTCCGTTGGCCTGGGCTGCGCGCAGCTCC
>DASUJJ010000197.1:0-3486 GCA_036279335.1 Dyella sp. | reverse complement strand
CGGGTCGCCGGCCTTGAGCTTTTTCACCGCGGCGACCAGCTTGCGCTTGAGCGCGTCGTAGACGTCCACGTGGGCGTAGATGCGCTGCACGCTGATGCAACTCTGGCCGGACTGGTAGAACGCACCGAACACCAGCCGCTCGACCACGTGATCAAGCTTGTCGCCCTGGTCGGCGTCGACGATGCAGGCGGCGTTGCCGCCCAGCTCCAGGGTGACCTTCTTGCGCCCGGCGCGGGCTTTCAGCTCCCAGCCGATCTGGCCGCCGGTGAAGGACAGCAGCTTGAAACGCTCGTCTTCCACCAGCGGCGCCGAGTGCGCGCCGTCCAGCGGCAGGATCGAGAACGCGCCCTTGGGCAGGTCGGTCTCGGCCAGCACTTCGCCGATGATCAGCGCGCCGATGGGGGTTTTCTCCGCCGGCTTGAGCACGAACGGGCAGCCCGCCGCGATCGCCGGGGCCACCTTGTGCGCAACCAGGTTGAGCGGAAAGTTGAACGGCGTGATGAAGCTCACCGGGCCCAGCGGCACGCGGCGGGTGTAGCCGCGATAGCCGTCCAGGCGGCCGGCCAGTTCCAGGTTGATCGCCTCGCCGTTGATGCGCACGGCTTCCTCGGCAGCGATCTGGAAGGTTTCGATCAGCCGGGTGACTTCGCCGGCGGCGTCCCTGATCGGCTTGCCCGCCTCGATGCACAGCGCCTCGGCGAGTTCGTCGTGGCGTTCGGCGAAGCGCTCGGCGCAGTGCTGCAGCACGGCCTGGCGCTGCCACGGCTTGAATGCGCGCATCGCGGGCGCGGCCTTCACCGCGGCGGCGATCGCCTTTTCGGTGGCCCGGGCGTCGGGCACCGCCACGCGCGTGGCGACCTTGCCGCTGTACTTGTCGCGCACGTCCAGCATCGTCTTCGAGGTCTGCGGGCGGTTGGCGAGGTAGTAGGGATAGGTCTTGGCGAGCATGGCGACTCCCGGGCGCAGGCCCGTGGCAGAAGGGAAGGTGACAGTGTGACGCGCGGGTCGTGGTGCGCGCGTGGACAGCGGCGGTCAGTCGCCGGCGCGGGCAGGCAGCTCGCCGTCGGCGAGGCGGATGCGCAGCGCGTCGCCGGCGTTCACCTCGGCGGCCGCGCGCAGCACCTTGCCCTGCGCATCGAACACGATGGCGTAGCCGCGATCGAGCGTGGCCAGCGGGCTCACCGCATGCAGCGCGCGAGCCGTCTGACCCAGCGTGAGGCGCTTGCGTTCCAGCATGCGCGCGATGGCGCGACGCAGGCGCGGATCGAGCTCGGCCAGCCGACGCGCGAGCAGGGCGAGCCGGTGGCGCGGATGCTGGGCGAGCAGCCGGCCGTGCAGTTGTTCCAGCCGGCGATCGCGTCGCTGCTGGCCGACCGCACCGGCAGCCAGCAGGCGGCGATGCAGGTTGAGCAGGCGCTCGCGGTCGCGCGCCAGGCGCGCCTGCGGGCGCTGCGCGTTGAGCCGGGTGAGCAGGTGATCCACGCGCTGCGCCAGCGTCTGCTGGCGGCGCTGCTGCACGGTGGCGATGCGCTGGCGCAACAGCTTCAGTTGCCGCGACAGATGCGCGGCATCGGGCACCAGCAATTCGGCGGCGGCCGAGGGCGTGGGCGCGCGCAGGTCGGCGACAAAGTCGGCGATGCTGAAGTCGACCTCGTGGCCCACTGCGCTCACCACCGGCACCGCGCTGGCATGCACGGCGCGGGCGACGGCTTCATCGTTGAACGCCCACAGGTCTTCCAGCGAGCCGCCGCCGCGAGTCAGCAGCAGCGCGTCGTAGCGGCCGCTGGCCGAGGCCTTGCGCAGCATCGCCACAATCGCCGGCGGCGCCTCCTTGCCCTGCACGGGCACCGGCAGCACGTCCACTTCGAGCAGCGGCCAGCGCCGGCCGAGCACGCTGAGCACGTCGCGGATCGCCGCGCCGGTGGCCGAGGTGATGACGCCGAGGCGGCGCACATAGCGCGGCAGCGGTCGCTTGCGCGCGGGGTCGAACAGGCCTTCGGCGTCGAGCCTGGCTTTCAGCTGGTCGAACGCGCGGCGCAAGGCGCCTTCGCCGGCCGGCTCCATGCCCTCGGCGACCAGCTGGAACTCGCCGCGGGGCTCGTACAGGCCCACCTTGGCGCGTACCAGCACCTGCATGCCGTCCACCGGCTTGAACGCGAGCCGGCTGCTCTTGAGCTTGAACATGGCGCAGCGCACCTGCGCGCCGGCGTCCTTGAGCGTGAAGTACAGATGGCCGGAGGCCGGGCGCGCCACGTTGGACAGCTCGCCCTCGATCCACACCATCGGCAGCGCGTCTTCCAGCAGCCCCCGCACCAGCCGGTTCAGCGTGCTGGGCGTGAGGATGCGGCGCGGTGCAGCGGCGTCATCGTCGGACGCAGGGCCACGCCCGGAGAAGGAGTCGAAGGCAGACATGAGCGCGCGAGATTATCACGAAGGTGACGCGCAACATGTGCTTGCGCGGCAAGCTGCGGGCGCTTTCTCAGGCAAGTGCCGCAAGGTCATGATTGAACGGCAAAACATGCAGGCGCGGGAGCGCTTCAGGCGTCGTCGTCATCGGTCTGCTCGCTCCGGTGCGCCCGCCAGTTGCGCCAGCCGCGCACCCCCAGATTGAGCGCAAACCACGCTGCCAGCAGGGCCAGCGGCCAGGCGATCACGGGTGGCCACAGCGCTGCCACGATGGCGATCACCGCCAGCACCGCGGTGCCGATCGCCAGTGGCATGGTGCCGGTGTCACCCAGCACGCGGCGGTCGCTGAGTACGGCGCCCACCGTGTTGGCCAACCGCAGCGCGCTGGCAGCGGCCCGGCTGGAGCTGCCGTTGCCGCCGCGCGGTCGTCGCGGCGGACGGCGGGCGTGCGCGTCCGCATCGTGGTCGCTGCGCTGCACGCGATCGCCGCGCATGCGTCGGCGCGGTGCCAGCACGATCTCGGTGGCGTTGCCCAGGTCGGTTTCGTACTGTGCGGCGAGCTGCTCGGCGTAGCCTTCGTCCTCCACCGCCACGTCGATCTCGCGATTGCCCAGCCAGCTGGCGATGTTGAGGTTGGAGGAGCCGACCCGCGCCCACTGGCCATCGGCCACGGCGGTCTTGGCGTGGATCATCGAGCCGTTCCACTCGAACACGCGCACCCCCGCCTTGAGCAGCGGGCGGTAGCCCGAGCGCGACAGCCCGGCGACCATCGGGATGTCGCTCGAGCCGGGCACCAGCAGGCGCACGTCCACGCCATCGCGGGCCGCCGCCGCGAGCGCCTGCACGTAGGGCGCTACGCCGACGAAATAGGCGTCGGTCAGCCACAGCGTTTTTCGCGCCATGGCCGCGATCTGCTGGTCGAGCCGGTACAGCCCGGCGGTGGACGGCTCGGTGGCGATCACCCGCAGCGCAACGTCGCCGGCGGCTGCGTCGGCGGTGCGCGGCCAGTGCGGCAGCGGTCCTCCGATGCTGGCCCAGCTGCGGGCGAAGGCGCCCTCGAGCTCGGTGACGGCCGGGCCG
>DASUJJ010000196.1:0-3398 GCA_036279335.1 Dyella sp. | reverse complement strand
CACTCTTCCTCGTAGGTCGAGTACATGTAGGCGGTGGTGGTGGCGAATTCGGCCGCGCAGGAGTCGACGCGCTTGTACACCGGGCGCACGCCCAGCGTGCGGCGCAGGTGGCGCACGGCGGCCTCGTCGGTGCCTACCAATTCGGCCAGGCGCGCGTCGGAAAAACCCATGCGCTTGAGCGCGCGGATACGCGGCTCGTCGAGCGAGGTGATGCCCTGCGCCTGCACCTCGCCCTCGGTCAGCACGATGTCCTCGAATGCCGCCAGGAACCAGGGATCGACGCGGCTCAACGCGTGGACTTCTTCCAGCGTCATGCCGGCGCGGAACGCATCGGCCAGGTGGAACACGCGATCCGGGCGCGGCTCGCGCAGCTCGCGCTTGAGCGTGGCCAGGCCGCTGTCGGTGGTGATGTCCAGCCCGGTCGGATTGAGACCGTTCTTGCCGATCTCCAGGCCGCGCAGCGCCTTCTGCAGCGACTCGTGGAAGCTGCGGCCGATCGCCATCACCTCGCCCACCGACTTCATCTGGGTGGTGAGGCGCGCATCGGCCGAAGGGAACTTCTCGAAGGCGAAACGCGGGATCTTGGTGACCACGTAGTCGATGGTCGGCTCGAACGACGCCGGCGTGAGGCCGCCGGTGATGTCGTTACGAAGCTCGTCCAGCGTGTAGCCGACGGCCAGCTTGGCGGCGATCTTGGCGATCGGGAAACCGGTGGCCTTGGATGCCAGCGCCGACGAGCGCGACACGCGCGGATTCATCTCGATCACCACCACGCGGCCGTTCTCGGCATTGATGCCGAACTGCACGTTGGAGCCGCCGGTGTCCACGCCGATCTTGCGCAGCACGGCGATCGAGGCGTCACGCAGGCGCTGGTATTCCTTGTCGGTGAGGGTCTGCGCTGGTGCCACCGTGATCGAATCGCCGGTATGCACGCCCATCGGATCGAGGTTCTCGATCGAGCACACGATGATGCAGTTGTCCGCCTTGTCGCGGACCACTTCCATCTCGAATTCCTTCCAGCCCAGCACCGACTCTTCCACCAGCACTTCGTGCACCGGCGAGAGCTCGAGGCCGCGCTTGACGATCTCCTCGAACTCTTCGACGTTGTAGGCGATGCCGCCGCCGGAGCCGCCCAGCGTGAAGCTGGGGCGGATCACCGTGGGGAAGCCCACCGCGGCCTGCATCTCCACCGCCTGGTCGTAGGTGCGGGCAACCGCAGCCTTGGGGCAATCGAGGCCGATCTCGGCCATCGCCTGCTTGAACAGTTCGCGGTCTTCGGCCATGCGGATCGCCTCGCGCGAGGCGCCGATCAGCTCGACGTTGTACTTCTCCAGCACGCCGTTGTCGGCGAGGTCCAGCGCGCAGTTGAGGCCGGTCTGGCCGCCCATGGTGGGCAGCACTGCGTCCGGGCGCTCCTTGGCGATGATGCGCTCCACCGTCTGCCAGTTGATCGGCTCGATGTACACCGCGTCCGCGGTGTCCGGGTCGGTCATGATGGTGGCGGGATTGGAGTTCACCAGGATTACCCGGTAGCCCTCTTCCTTCAGCGCCTTGCACGCCTGTGCGCCGGAGTAGTCGAACTCGCAGGCCTGGCCGATCACGATCGGGCCGGCGCCGATGATGAGGATCGACTGGATATCGGTACGCTTGGCCATCTCAGCGGGCCTCCTGCATCAGGGCGGCAAATCGATTGAACAGATAGCGGATGTCGTGCGGCCCGGGGCTCGCCTCGGGGTGACCCTGGAAGCAGAACGCCGGGCGATCGGTCAGCGCGAAGCCTTGCAGCGAACCGTCGAACAGTGAGATGTGGGTCACCCGCACGTTCGGCGGCAGCGTGGCGGGATCCACCGCGAAGCCATGGTTCTGGCTGGTGATCAGCACGCGGCCGTCGTCGAGATCCTTCACCGGATGGTTCGCACCGTGGTGGCCGAACTTCATCTTCAGCGTCTTCGCGCCCAGCGCCAGGCCAATGATCTGGTGGCCGAGGCATATGCCGAACAGCGGCAGCTTGGCGTCGAGCAATTCGCGCGTGGCGGCAATAGCGTAGTCGCAGGCTGCCGGATCGCCGGGACCGTTGGAGAGGAATACGCCGTCGGGCTGCATCGCCAGCACCTCGGCGGCGGGCGTCTGCGCCGGCACCACGGTGATGTCGCAACCCTGTTCGGCCAGCAGGCGCAGGATGTTGTGCTTTACGCCGAAATCGTAAGCCACCACGTTGAAGCGCTTTTCGGGGTGGTTGAACGCGGTGCGGTCGAGCTCGTAGCTGCCCTCGTTCCACTCGTAGTGCTTGGTGGTGCTGACCACTTTGGCCAGATCCATGCCGTTGAGGCCGGGGAAGGCCCGCGCGGCGGCGACGGCGGCGTCCGCGTCGATCGATTCACCGGCCACGATGCAACCACCGAGCGCCCCCTTGTCACGCAGGATGCGGGTCAGGCGACGGGTGTCGATGCCGGCAATCGCCACGATGCCGTGACGCGTGAGGTAATCGGGCAGGCTCTCGCTGCTGCGCCAGTTGCTCGCGCGGCGCGGCACATCGCGCACGATCAGGCCTGCCGCCTGCACGGCGGTGGACTCGACATCCACATCGTTGCAGCCGGTATTGCCGATATGCGGATAAGTCAGGGTGACCAGCTGTTGCGCATAGGAGGGATCGGTGAGGATCTCCTGGTAGCCGGTCATGGCGGTGTTGAACACCACCTCGCCCACCGTCTGTCCGGTGGCACCCACGGCGTGACCGTGGAAAACGCTGCCGTCTTCGAGAGCAAGCAGAGCAGGAATAAGCATGGGGATGGCCGCCTTTGGGTGCAGCAAAGCCCGCAAGCCGCAGCATTGCTGGCCTGTGGACCTTAGTCGTGGATGGGTCTGGGCGGAACGAAATGATAGGCTTCGCGGCCTTTGCTGTCCACCGATCGCAGATGAACGCATGCACGGCTGACGTATGCCGGTGACCGGGGCGCGGCGCTACACTGCGCCGTTGTCGAAGGAGGTTTTCCGGCCATGAATGCTGTTGTGCTGCTCGATCCCGCTCGCCTCGATCGTCCGGATACCGAGGTTCGACACGAACCGTTTCCGTTCATGATCGCGCACGGCCAGCTGCCGGACGACGCGCGTGGCGACCTGGAACGCGACTTTCCGCGCTACACCAGCGCCGGCTTCTTTCCCTATGATCCGGCCGACTGCGGCCCGTCGATCAACGCCCTGGTCGAGCGCCTTACCGCGCCGGAGTTCGCCAGCGCCGTCGGCAAGCGACTGGGCATCGAGAACCTCGGCCATTACCCCACGCTGATCACCTTGTGCCGCTCGTTGAACAAGCGCCACGGCACCATCCACACCGACAGTCGATCGAAAATCGCCACCGCCCTGCTCTACCTCAACGCGCAGTGGCCAGACACCAGCGA
>DASUJJ010000195.1:0-4272 GCA_036279335.1 Dyella sp. | reverse complement strand
GTGCACGCAGATGCACGACCACGACGCCACCGGCGGCAGCGTCCCGATGGTGCCGATCGTCCGGGGCGAAGGCGCCTGGCTGATCGACGCGGACGGACGCCGCTACCTGGACGGCATCAGCTCGTGGTGGACCAACCTGTTCGGCCACGCCAACCCGCGCGTCGCGGCGGCGCTGGCCGACCAGGCGCACCAGCTGGAGCATGTGATCTTTGCCGGATTCACGCACGAGCCGGCGATCGAACTGGCCGAGGAACTGGTGCGCATCACGCCACCGGGTCTCGATCGGGTGTTCCTCGCCGACAACGGCTCGGCGGCGATCGAAGTGGCGCTGAAAATGAGCTTCCACTACTGGCTCAACCAGGGCCATGGCGAGAAGACGCGCTTCATCGCGCTCAGCGGCAGCTACCACGGCGAGACGCTGGGCGCGCTGTCGGTGAGCGACGTGGCGCTGTACCGCAAGACGTACGCGCCGCTGCTGCTGACGCCGATCCTGGCGCCCTCGCCCGACACCTACGAAGGCGAGCCCGGCGAGACGCCGCAGCAGATCGCGGCGCGTCGACTGCTCGAACTGCGCGCGCTGCTGGAACGCCACGCCCACGAGACCTGCGCGGTGATCGTGGAGCCGCTGGTGCAGTGCGCCGGCGGCATGCGCATGTACCACCCGGATTACCTCGCCGGCCTGCGTGCGCTGTGCGACGAGTTCGACGTGCATTTCATCGCCGACGAAATCGCGGTGGGCTTCGGCCGCACCGGCACGCTGTTTGCCTGCGAGCAGGCGAGCGTGGCGCCTGACTTCATGTGCCTGTCCAAGGGCCTGACGGCCGGCTTCATGGCGCTGTCGGCGGTGCTCACCACCGAACAGGTGTACGAGGCGTTCTACGCCGAATACAGCGCCGGCAAGGCCTTCCTGCACTCGCACAGCTACACCGGCAACCCGCTGGCCTGCCGCGTGGCGCTGGAAACTCTGGCGATCTTCCGCGAGGAGCCGGTGCTGGAACGCAACCGGGCGCTTGCCGCACATCTGGCCGCTCGGCTGGCGCCGCTGCGCGAGCATCCGCATGTCGCGGACGTGCGTCAGACCGGGCTGATCGCCGCCGTCGAGCTGGCGGCGGACAAGGCCACTCGCCGGCCATACCCGGCGCACGAACGCCGAGGAATGGAGGTCTATCTGCACGGACTGGATCACGGCGCGCTGCTGCGCCCGCTGGGCAACATCGTCTACTTCATGCCGCCCTACGTGACCACCACCGGGGAGATCGACCACCTGGTGGACACGGCCATCGCCGGCATCGAACGGGCCGTGCAGCGCTGACCGCGCCGGCGGCGGGCCCGCGGGCTCGGCTATCCTTGCCGCCCCAGGCCACGCCACCTCGCCATGCGCACCATCCGCATCCATGTCGACCACGCGCCGCTCACCGTCGGTGCCAGTTTCGCCCTGCCCGCCCAGGCGGGCGAGCACGTGGCGCGCGTGCTGCGACTGGGCGCGGGTGATCCGCTGGTGCTGTTCAACGGCGACGGCCACGACTACGCCGCCACCATCACCGAGGCGGGCAAGCGCCAGGTCAGCGTGACGATCATCGGCCGCACGCCCGTAGGCAGTGAATCGCCGCTGCCGCTGGTGCTGGCGCAGGCGGTGGCGCGCGGCGAGAAGATGGACCTGATCGTGCAGAAGGCCACCGAGCTGGGCGTCAGCGCCATCGTGCCGCTGCTGACCGAGCGCTCGGAGGTGAAACTCGACGCTGATCGCGCGGCCAAGCGGCTGGCGCACTGGCAGGCGGTGATCGCCAGCGCCTGCGAGCAGAGCGGCCGCGCCGTGCTGCCCACCATCGTGGCGCCGCAACCGCTGGCGTCCTGGCTCGATGCGCTGGACGGCGCGGCGCTTCGTCTGGCCCTGCTGCCCGGCGGCGATCGCTGCGCGCGCGAGCTCAGGCCGCCAGCCGATGGCGCCGTGCTGGTGGTAGGGCCGGAAGGCGGCCTGGGGGAACGCGACATCGCCGCACTGCGCGCGCACGGCTTCCAGGGGCTGCAGCTGGGCCCGCGCATTCTGCGCACCGAAACCGCCGGGCTGGCGGCGCTGGCCGCGCTGCAGGCGCTGCACGGCGATCTCTGAGCGCTGCAAAAGCAAACGGCGCGCCCGGGGCGCGCCGTTTCACGATGCCACCGCTGGCTCAGGCCTCGACGGGAAGCAGACCGTCGAGTTCGCGCTCGATCATCTCCAGATCCGGAATTACCGCCATGTCGTCGCGCACCAGCACATTCGCGCGCACGCCGGGCGGCAGCGCGGTGCCGTCGTGGGTGGGGATGATCAGCTCTGAATTGAGCGTGGTCAGGCGCGGGAAGCCTTGGGTGAGCACCGCGATGAAAGGCAACTCCGGATTGCCGCCCAGCGCCTTGAGCACGGCGACGCGCACGGCAAGATCGGGATCGCCCTCGCCCGCACCGGCGAGGCGGGTGAAGGACACCAGCGGCACGCGCCAGCCGCGCCACGCAATGCGGCCGAGCAGCCAGTCGGGGGCGTCCTCGACCGGCTCGGGCGTGGGCAGGGTGATCACTTCGGCCACCGTCGCGTTGGGCAGCAGCAGGCGCAGATCGCCGGCCGGCACCAGCACGCAGCGGATTTCGCGCGGGAGAGGCTGTTCGCTCATCAGTATTCCTCGATCAGGCGCGCGGCGAGCTGCGCCGGCGTGCCGGAAAAATCGGCCAGACGCTCGGCCAGCACACCGCCGACCATGTCGGCGTAGCGCTCGCCCGGGGCGTCTTCCACCCAGATGCGGCCACCGCGATCGTGCACCGCCTGGCAGCCGGCGACCGCGTCGTTGGCCTGACCGGCAAAGACGATCGCCAGCGCATCCACGCCGAACACGTTGGCCACGGCCGTGAAGCAGGCGTCGATGGACGGGCTGCTGGCCGGCATGTCCTGCGCGGGGGTGAGCTCCAGTTTTCCATCGCGCCCCAGCCGCAGCTGGCGCTCCGCAGGAACGACGATCACCTTGCCCGGCCGCGCGATGTCTCCGTGCGCCGCCACGCTCACCGGCATGGCGCAATGGCTGGAAAGCTCCTGCACCAGATCGTCCACCGGCATGCCCCCCAGATGCTGGATGTGCACGATGGTCGCGCGGAACCCTTCTGGCAGCTGGCGCAGAAATGCGGCCACGGAAGCGCCGCTGTCGTGCGTGGCGCCGGTGAGGACCACGCGGGAGAGCACGCCGCCCAGCTGGTCCAGCAGCATCTCGTTGCTAGCGTGCGGATCGTAGGCCGTGGGTGCAATTGCCTCTTCCAGCGAGACCAGCTCCAGCGTCATGATCGGCTCGGAGGTTGGCTCGGTGCCGTCAGATTCCGGCGTCAGGAATTCGAGCGCGCTGATCTTCTCGATGCCGAAATCGGTCGCCGACGGCCGGCTCGGTGCCGGCGGCGCGGCAGGTACGGCGTCTTCGTCCACCAGCGACCATTCGTCGGAAAGCGTGAAGCGAGACGCGCCATCCGGTGAACCGGGCGACTGCTCGCTCGGGGGCGGCGGCAGGTCTGCATCGGGATCGACCAGACTCAGGCCCTCGGTCGAGAACGAGCGAGCCGGCGGCGCGGCCGGACTCGGCGCCGGCGTGGCAGGCGCAGCGGGTGGTTCGCCGACGCCCTGATCCAGAAAATTGCCGTCAAACAGGGGCATTTCCGACGACGACGGAGCGTCCAGCTCGCCCAGCGCCAGTTCGTCCAGCTCGAAGTCGTCGAGCTCGTGCGTATCGAGCCCGGCATATTCATGGGACGCCGGAGGGCGAGGCGCGGCGCCCGTCGCCGCAGGCGAGCCTTCGTCGAGCTCACCGGGCAGCGGGTCACCGGAAAGCAGGGCGGCGAGCTCGGCTTCGAGCGACTCCGACTCGGCCGCGATCTCCGCTTCGTGGGCGTCCGGCGTCGGCGCAACGTCCTCGACCGCCGGTGACGTCCCGGCCGCGGCGCTTGCCGGGTCCGCCGGCTCGGGCTCGGCCGCAGGCGGCGCCGGCGGACGCGGCGGATCGACGTCGCTGCGCGCCAGCACCTTCGCGGCCAGGTGACGCGCCCAGCGCGCGCGCGCCCAGCCGTCCAGACCGCGGGTAGACGCAGCCTCGTTGAACACCACGCGCGGCTGGTCGCCCTGGATCGATTCGTCCAGGCGATCGAACACCTCGTCGTCGCTCTCGTCCAGGTTGATCACCACCACGTCGGCTCCGACGCGGTCCAACAGCGCTCGGCTGAGGTCAGCCAGTCCGCCCTCATGGACGATGCTGGCGCCGCGCTCGT
>DASUJJ010000194.1:0-12458 GCA_036279335.1 Dyella sp. | reverse complement strand
CGAGGACGCTCCGCGTCCGCGCACCGAGGTTACCGACGAGCGCGCGCGCAGCGTGATCACCCGCAACGATTCGCCGGACATCCATTTCAACCAGGCGATGAACCCGTACCGCGGCTGCGAGCACGGCTGCATCTACTGCTTCGCGCGGCCCTCGCACAGCTACCTCAACCTGTCACCGGGGCTGGATTTCGAAACCCGGCTGCGCGCCAAGGGCAACCTTGCCGAGGTGCTGCGCCACGAGCTGTCGCGCCCGGCGTACCGCGTCGAGCCGATCAACATCGGCAGCACCACCGATCCCTACCAGCCGATCGAAAAGCGCTGGCGCCTCACCCGCGCCGCGCTGGAGCTGCTGGCCGAGTGCGGCCACCCCTGCACCGTGGTCACCAAGAACGCGCTGGTCGAGCGCGATCTCGATCTGCTTGCGCCGATGGCGAAGGCCAACCTCGTGCAGGTGTTTGTCTCGGTCAACTCGCTGGACAACCGCCTCGCCGCCAAGCTCGAACCGCGCGCCAGCGCGCCGCACCGGCGCATCGAAGCCATCCGCGCGCTGGCCGAGGCCGGCGTGCCGGTGGGCGTGCTGGTGGCGCCGATCATCCCCGCGCTCAACGACCGCGACATGGAGGCCGTGCTGGAGCAGGCCGCCGCCGCCGGTGCGCGCAGCGCCGGCTACACCGTGGTGCGCCTGCCGCACGAGCTGAAAACCCTGTTCCGAGAATGGCTGGCTCTGCACGCGCCCGATCGCGCCGCCCACGTGATGAGCCTGATCCAGCAGATGAACGGCGGCCGCGACTACGACAGCGACTTCCGCACCCGCATGCGCGGGCAGGGCGTGTTTGCCGACTTGCTCAAGCGCCGCTTCGAGGTCGCCTGCCGCCGGCATGGCCTGGGCCGCGCCCGCGACCTGCAGCTGGACACCTCGCGCTTCGTGCCGCCGCGCAAGCCGTCGCCGCAGGGTCAGCTGTTCTGAATCGCCCGGCCTGTGCTGTGCTGGCGCGCGCGCTGCAGGATCGCGTCGCGGGCCAACAGGCGCGGAGCACAGTAGGCTCCCATCATCACTACAAGCCCCCCCAATTCAACGCCGAATAGGGCCAGTCGGCCGAGCTCTGGGAATAGCCAGCGTGCGCCAGCAAATGTCCAGAGCATGCTTGTCAGCCAAATCAGGTTGAACCACCAGCGCATGGGCCCACGGTCGCGTATCCGTGACGTTTCCTCGCGAATGATCGCCTCGGCATCCATCCAGGAAATGCCCTGCTCACGTGCCAGACGGACGGGACTGATCCAACGCATCGTCATGATGTGCTCCTTGCCGCTATCTGAGCCATTCGCCGCGGCCGCCAAACTGGACGTGTTTCAAACCGAGCAGGCCGAAACGGCGACGGGGCGCAAGGCGTGCGGACGTATCTGGCCCCGCCGCCTGCCTTCGCTCAGCCCTATGCCGCCGGGAATAGAAGTTGACGCCGCTGCGACGGGTTGCACGCGTCATCGTGCGTCACGAACGGTGCGCTGGTGCGCCAGCCGCTTGACCTCGTCGAGAATGGACGTTCGTGCCGCGCGCTGCGCCAGCCACAGATGCAGCGCCATCACGATCAGCACCGCGGGCCACAGCGCACCCTGTACGAACGGCACCGCGGTGACGATGCCCGCGCACACGCCCAACTCGATCAGGAGCAGCACCCCGGTCAGCAGCGCCAGCGGCCAGAACCGCCGCCACTGGCGCAAGGCGTGATCGCGCACGAGCGTGCGCGCCAGCGGCAGGGGCAGTCGATAGGTGGCAGCGAGCCAGGCGGGATCAATCAGCCGGTTCATGGAGCGCTCCGTTGTGTCGACCAGCGTTCCGCCGCAGCGAGCATGGCCGGACCGGCCAGCCATTGGCCGAGACAGCGCCAACCGATCATCACCACCTGCGAACCGATGATGAGCATGAAGCCATTGAGGTCCTGAAGGTGCGGCGGCGCTCGACCCGTGATCACGGCGAGCACGATCACGATGCTCAATCCGACAACCAGCCAGGCCCAGCACCACCGTGAGCGGAACAGCGTGCAGCGCAGGGCGTCGCCGACGATTTCCCCGGCGATGGCGCGCGGCAGGCCGAACTGCTTTATGAGAATGCTTGCGGTGATCCACCTCATGCGCCCGTCTCCCTCGGTCAGGCGTGGGCGAGGAACGGGTGCGGTTGCGCAAATAACCTGCGCGCGGCGCGCCGCCCGATCCAGAGCGACACCCCGATTACCAGCACCACCATGCCGACGAACGCAGTCCACAACGTGGGTGATGTGGCCCACGCGCCACCTTGCCGCAGCTGGCTGGCGATCATCGCAGTGAACCCTGTTGCGAACACCACCGTGGTCATGACGGAGAAAGCCAGCCCCAGAGCCCAGCCCGGCAACGGATGATTGCCGAGCGCATCGAGCAAAAGCGCCACGCCGGCCACCGCGCACAACAGTGGAGCGGCGACTACCGCCAGCGCCGCGAGCGTGCAGAGATGCAACGCGAAGGCGACGCCCGAGGCGCCGATCGCCAGGATGAGATTGATCGCGACAGGGCGTACCAACGCGGCCCGCAACAGCGCGCCGCGCGCCTGCCCGGGGCTGCCCAGTCCCGGCAGCACCGCCAACAGGGCCAGCTCCCGCTGCGGCGTGGACCAGCGTTGCCGCAGCATCAGCGCGCTGATCAGCGGTGCGCCGAGACTCGCCGTGACGCACAGCACGCCACTCATCCCCGCCGCGAAGCCTTCCAGAAAGTCTCCCCAGTGGCCTGCTTGGCTCTCTCCCGCACGGGTCATCAGCATCACCAGTGCAAACAAGGCGATCGGCCAGGCCACGGTGAGGCCCTGTCGGAAAAGCCCGCGCCAGGTCTGTGGCACATACCATCCGCCCAGCGCCACGCGCAGCGATTTGACCGGTGATGCGGGGCCGGTATGTCGAAGATCGGCTTCCGGTTGCAACCATGCAGGGCGCTGACGGATCAGCTGATTCGTGCCCGCTTGCCGCACACTGCCCAAGCCACCCATGCCGCCGTTGCTGCGCAGCTGCATCACCAGCGAGCCCGACAACCCCGATAGTTCTGCTCCGCCTGCCATCAATCGCTGCCAGCGAAACAGGCAGGCCAGCGCGAACAGCGCGGCCATCGCTCCATACCAGACTGCTGCCCGTGGATCGGTCAGCGCCGGGAATGCGGGAACAACCCGCTGCACGAACTGCCCAAGCGCGGGCAGAAAGCCGATAAAGACGCTCAGGTAACGCGGCAGCAGGCTGAAGGCAAACCCTGCCGCGGTCGTCAGGGCGATCAATGCAGCCGAGGTCGCTGCTCCCAGTCCGTGGTGAGCTCCGATGGCGGTCCCTAGGGCAATCGTGGCGCCCGCGCAGAGCCATATGGCCGCAATCGCAGTGCGCTGCAACCCCGGGATGCGCAACCGACGAGCATCGTAGGCGAGCAGGAAGCACCCCGGCATGTAGAACGCCCATGTGAACGCCGTGCCTGCGCCGTAAATCACCAAGGCAACCCTTGCGCCCTGGGCGGTAGGCATTGCCATGTCGAGCACGATCGCGCCCACGGTGCACAGGCCGCACAGGCCCAATAGAAGCCAGCGCGTGGACGCATGCGCCGCGATCCACGGTGCCAGCACTAACGCGCGCAGGTTCATTCAGCCACCTCCACGAACAGGTCCTCCAGCCCCAGCGCATCGATGCGCGCACCGGGCAGGCGCGCCGCTTCCGGCCACTGGCCGCGCGCGTCGCGTTCCACCACCAGGCTGAGGCTGCCGTCATCGTGGCGACGGCGGCTCAGCGACCGGGCCGGCGCTGCGGCGCTCATCGCCGCTGGCAGCCACAACCGGGCGAAGCGCTCCTTGGTGTCGTCGGCGGCGCAGTGCAGCAGCAGCTTGCCCTTGTGCAGGAAGGCGATGTCTGAGGCGATGCGTTCCAAGTCGGAGACGATGTGGGTGGAGAACAGCACCGTGGTGCCCGATTCGCCCGCGCGCAGCGCCACCTCGCGCAGCAGCTCGCGGCGGGCGACCGGATCGAGTGCGGCGGCCGGTTCGTCCAGCACCAGCAGTTCGGGTTGCGAGGCGAGGGCGCGGATCAGGTCCACCCGCTGGCGTTCGCCGGGCGACAGCTTGGCCAGCAGCTTGTTCGGCGCGATCTTCCAGCGCTCCAGCGTCTTCGTGGCGAAGCGCGCGTCCCACTGCGGGTAGAAGCGGCCGACGTAGTCGAGCATCTGCGCGGCGGTGAGCCAGCCCAGCGCCTCGGGCTGTTGCGGCACGTAGGCCAGGCGGGATTTGGCATCGTCACTGAGCCGCAGCGCCGGCTCGCCGAACACCCGCGCCTCGCCAGCCAGCGGCACCAGCAGGCCGAGCATGGCGCGGATCAGCGTGGACTTGCCCGCGCCGTTGCGCCCGATCAGGCCCAGCACGCTGCCCGGCGACAGCGCGAGATCCACGCCGGTGAGCACGTTGCTGCCCTCGTAGCAGTGGACCAGTCCGCTGACAGCCAGCGGCGGTTGGTGCGTGTCGACAGCGTCGTGAAGCATCGCGTTCATGCAACTCCTCCCCAGGAGCAACCGCTCAGCGGTCGCGGGACAACGGTGCGGCGTCGGCCGCGGTAGACAGGGCGTCCGGTGACGCTTCAGGTGTGTCAGGCGGCAGCTTGACCAGCAGTGCGCGCAGGTCGATCAGCACGTGCAGCAGCACGGGCATAAGCAGGCTGCCGCTGGCCAGATACAGGCCGGCCATCACGGCGCCGACCACGCCGGTGACCAGCACGCCGCTCCAGCCCTGGTAGAGATGCGCCCAGCCGAACGGAACCGCCAGCAGCACCACGTAGATCGCCGGATGCAGTGCCGGCCACACGTGTTGCAGCACCGCCAGCCCGAAGCCGCGCCAGACGAATTCCTCGCCGACTCCTGCGGTGACGGCGAGCGCGGCAAACGCCCAGCGCTCGTCGCGGGTGCGCGGGAGCATGCGCAGCACCGCCTGGCCACCGGCCACGGGCGGCGGCGTGCGCTTGCGCCCGGCGGCAGCGCGCTTTGCCGCCACTGCCGCGATCAGTGCGCCCGCCAGCATGGAGACGCCCATGCCGGCGATCACCCCCAGTGGCATGTCGGAGCTGCCCGCGGGCCAGCGCAGCCCAAGCTCGGCGCCCGTCCAGCCCGCCGCGCCGCATGCCACCAGCGCGGTGATGGCCACCAGCAGCCAGCCCTGCCAGATCCATTGCAGGTAGAACCGCCGGCGCGCATGCGGTTCCCGCCGATCCAGTGCCTGCAGCATCCGCCGGTGCGAGCGCCGCCCGAGCAGCGGCTCGGCGATCAGCAGCCACAGCACCAGCGTGGTGATGGCAAGCGTGGCAATCATCTCAATGCTCCAGCAGCTTGGTCAGGTGGCGCAGCAAGGGCTCGGCGGGCAGCTCCAGCTCGCGGGCGTGGCGCGCGAGTGCCAGCAGCTGCGGCTCCAGCAGGGCCAGCCGCTGCGCCTGCGTCTGGGTCGGGCGCACCGTGGCGGCCACCGCCATGCCCTTGCCGCGCAGGCGTTCGAGCAGCCCTTCGCTCTCGGCGATGCCGTAGGCGCGCGATACGGTCATCGGATTGATCGCATGACATGCCGCCACCTCGCGTACCGACGGCAGCAAGTCGCCCTGCACGAGCTGGCCGCCGGCAATCAGCCGACGCAGCTGGTCGACGATCTGGCGGTAGATCGGCTCGGCCGAGGCCGGCTGAATGGTGAGCAGCGATGCATCCATGTGTATCAGTACAGCAATACACTTGGTGAGCTGTCAAGAGCAGGGTTGTGGGCCGCGCCGAGATCGATCTCCGGCCCTCCCTTCACGCGGTGCTGATAAGCAAACGGATCTGCTAGCGCGTCGACGTGAGCCATCGCGGCGCGCGCGACTCAAATCCTTCACCTGGCCGGAGCCACCCATGTCTTCCTTTGCGCTTTACCTGATTGGCATGGTGCTGGTCATCGGCGGCCTCGCCTATGTGGCCTTCATGATGCACACGCCCACGCCGTGGCTGATCGCCGGCGTGGTGGTGCTGCTGGGCCTGGGCGTGGTGGGCGGGGTGACGAGCACGCGCCGCCGCGATCCGCCGGAGTCCTGAGCGGCGCGCCGGCGCGATGCCGGACGCGACCACGAAGAAGGGCGGGCCTCGCGGCCCGCCCTTTCTGTTTTACGACGCTGAATTCAGCGCGCCGGGGTGATCAGCCTCCCGCCGGCAGGTACTTGCCGAACCACAGCAGCGCGCGCTGCAGCACGTCACGCTGGTGCGCGGGATCGACGAAGTGGTGGCCTTCGTTGGGGTAGACCACCAGCGAGGTCGGCACGCCCTGGGCGCGCAGCGCGTGCCACATCTCGAACGACTGCGGCGCCGGGCATTCGGCATCGCGGTCGCCCACCACGATCAGCATCGGCGTCTTCACCTGCTTGATGAAGTTGATCGCCGAGCTCTTGGCGTACACCGCCGGATCGTCGTACACCGAGGCGCCGAAGAATGGCGTCATCCACTGGTCGATCAGGTTCTGGCCGTAATAGCTCTGCCAGTTGGCGATGCCCGCGCCGGCCACCACCGCGCGGAAACGCTGGGTCTGGGTGGGCGCGAACATGCTCATGAAGCCGCCGTAGCTCCAGCCGGTGAGGCCCAGCCGGTTGTCGTCCACCGGCAGCTGCTTCTCGATGGTGTCGACGCCGGCGAGGATGTCGCGCAAGTCACCGTGGCCGAAGTCCTTGCGGTTGGCCTGCACGTAGGCCTCGCCCTGGCCGTAGCTGCCGCGCGGGTTGGGCATGAACACGAAGTAGTCCAGTGCCGAGAACGGCACGCCGCCGAAGCCGACCGACGGCCAGCGCGGCAGCACCGCACTGGCCGGGCCGCCATGCACCGTGACGATCATCGGGTAGGACTGCTTGGGGTCGTAGTGCGCCGGATATAGCAGCCAGCCCTGCACGTGCCGGCCCTCGTTATCCCACTCGACCGACTCGGCCTTGCCCCAGGACGGCGTGAGCGCCGCGTTGATCGCGGTGACCGCCGGCGGCGGCGTGCGGCCAAGGTCACCGGCGTGCACTTCGGGCGCGGCGGCATAGGAGCTCTCTGCGAAAGCGACCTTCGAATGATCGGCCGACAGCGACAGGCCCATCGCCGCGGTGCCGTCGCCGATGCTGGCGTCCAGCGCGAACAGTGGCGGCAGCGGCGTCGCGCGGGTGGCGTCGATGGCATACGGCGCGACCTCGCTGCGGCCGTTGCGGATCTGCGCCACCAGCAGGCGGTCGGCGCCGGTCCAGTCGAACCACACCGGGGTGACCTTGATCCCGGGGGTCAGCGCGGTCACCGCGCCGCCCGCCGATGGCACGGCGTACAGGTCGCCGCCGGTGGCGCCCTGGTCGCTCATCAGGCCGCCGATGAAGGCGATCCGCGAGCCGTACGGCGACCAGCGCGGCAGCGCCAGCTGCAGGCCGTGCAGCGGGCCCTGCACGGCGCGCGTATCGACCAGCGCGCGGGGCACGGCGCCGGCCTTCGCCTGCTGCGCGTACAGCTTGGCAATCCACCAGTTGTTGTCGCCCGGGGCCGGTGCGGCGACGTAGGCGAGCTGGCGGCCGTCCGGCGACCAGCTGAATTCGTACACGTAGCTCGGTGCGGGCGTGAGCATCTGCACCGCGCCGCCGCGGGCGGGCACCGCGGCGACGCGCTGCACTTCCAGCCCGTCCACGCCGATCTCGCCGGCGGCCGGCTTGGCCGCGGCGACCGCGCTGGCGGCGCGGGTGGCGCCCTCGACGTAGAGGAAGCCGAGCGAACGGCCATCCGGTGACCAGCGCAGCGCGTGCGCGTAGCCGTCGAGCGCGGCCAGCTTGCGCGGTGCGGCGTCGCCGCGCGTGTCGGACACCGCGATCACCGGGTGGCCCTTGCCGCCGCCCACGCTGGCGCAGGTGGAGAGAAACGCCAGGTGCGCGCCATCCGGCGCCCAGGCGAGCTCGGACTCGCCGCAGCTGCCGGCCTGGTCGCGGGTATTCAGGCGATGCGCGCCGCGGCCGTCGGCACCGGCCAGCATCACCGCGGGCTGGCCGTCCTGCTCGACCACCCAGGCCAGCTGGCGACCGTCCGGCGACAGCTGCACGCCGCCGATCGCGCGCACCTTGCCCAGCTCGGTGAGCAGGTGGTCGATGCGCGGATCCACCGGCGGCGCACCATCGGCGCATGCAGGCAGGGCCAGGCTGCCCAGCAGGGCCAGCGACAGCAGCGGCAAGACACGGGACATGGTGACCCTCGCGGCAGGGGGAAATCGCCACGCTAGCAGCGCGGCGCGGCCGACTCCAGCGGCTGCCCGGGGGCGATCAGGGCGCCGACGCGGCGCCGGCGCGGGCCGCGGCCAGTGCCTTGCGGATCGCCGGCAGTGCCGCCAGCGTGGCCTGCTCACCGGCGAGGATCGCCTCCTCGCGACGGTCGAACGCGGTGGTGCCGATGGCGTCGATGCGCGGGCGGATCACCACGTCGGCGCGCGCCAGCTCCTGGGCCCCGAGCTGCTGGCCCATGATGTCGATCGACTGGCCGACGATCGCCAGCATGCCCTCGGGATTGCTGCCGTCGGCGCGGCTGCCGATGTCCACCGCGATCACCACGTCCGCGCCCAGGGCGCGGGCCGCATCCACCGGTACCGGGCTGCTCACGCCGCCGTCGACGTAGTGCCGGAGGCCGATCGCGGCGGGCTCGAACACGCCGGGAATGCTGCACGACGCGCGCACCGCCTCGCCGGTGTTGCCGCGGGTGAACACGGTGCGGCGGCCGGTTTCCAGCTCGGTGGCGACCGCGGCGAAGGGCTTTTCCAGCCGCTCGATCGGCGTGTGGTCCAGCGTGGTGTTGACGTAGTCCTGCAGCGCCTGGCCGCGCACCAGACCGCCGGAAAACAGCCGCACGTCGCGCAGCGTGGCCGGGTCCAGCGCCATCGCCGCGCGCTGCAGCGCAAACCCGTCCAGCCCGCCGGCATACAGCGCGCCGACCACGCTGCCGGCGCTGGTGCCGGCCACCACGTCGGCGTGGATGCCGTGCGCCTCCAGCATCTTGATCACGCCGATGTGCGCGTAGCCCTTGGCCGCGCCGCCGCCCAGCGCCAGCCCGAGGCGCGGCGGGGGAAGCGGTGCCGGTGCGGGCGTGGCCGGGGGACGCACCGCCGGCGCGCACCCCGCAAGCAGCAGCGTGGCGAACAGCGGGGGCAGCAGTCGGCGAAGGCTCATCGGGCTCGCATCGGTGGCAAAGCAGGCGAGTCTACGGCGCATGCATGGCACCACGCGGTGCCATGCATGGCGGCCTTCAGGCGCCGTTGGGCGGCGGGGCTCAGGCGCGCGCGCCGTCCGCTTGCACGTGGTAGTGCGTCGCCGTTTCCACCTCCTGGCGTGAGCCAAGGAACACCGGCACGCGCTGGTGCAGGGCGGTGGGCTGCAGCGCCAGGATGCGCTCGCGCCCGGTGGTGGCCGCGCCGCCGGCCTGCTCGACAATGAAGGCCATCGGGTTGGCCTCGTACATCAGCCGCAGCTTGCCGCCCTTGGCCGCGATCTTGGCGTCCAGCGGATAGAAGAACACGCCGCCGCGAGTGATGATGCGATGCACGTCGGCCACCATCGAGGCGACCCAGCGCATGTTGAAATCCTTGCCGCGCGGGCCTTCGGTGCCAGCCAGCAGTTCACCCACGTAGCGCTGCATCGGCGCTTCCCAGTGGCGCTGGTTGGACATGTTGATGGCGAACTCGGCGGTGGCTTCGGGAATGCGGATGCCGCGCCGGCTCAGCACGAAGCTGCCTACCTCGCGGTCCAGCGTGAACTCGTGCGTGCCGTGACCGAAGGTCAGCACCAGCACGGTGGCCGGGCCGTACACCACGTAGCCGGCGGCCAGCTGCTCGGTGCCGGGCTGCATGAAGTGCTCCACCTTCGGCTCGGTCACGTTGTCCGGGCAGCGCAGCACCGAGAAGATGGTGCCGACGGAAATGTTCACGTCGATGTTGGAGCTGCCGTCCAGCGGATCGAACAGCAGCAGGTGATTGCCCTTCGGGTACATGTCGGGGATCTGCTGCGGGTCTTCCATTTCCTCCGAGGCGCACGCCGCCAGGTGGCCGCCCCAGGCGTTGGCTTCGAGCAAGATCTCGTTGGAGATTACGTCGAGCTTCTTCTGCGCCTCGCCCTGCACGTTGATGCTGGCCGCATCGCCTTCGCCCGCGGCCATGCCCAGCACGCCGCCCAGCGCGCCCTTGTTGGTCGCCACGCTGATGCGCTTGCAGGCCCGCGCCACCACCTCGATCAGCAGCGACAGCTCGGCGTTGATGTGGCCGGCGCGGCGTTCCTCGATCAGGAACTGGATCAGCGAGACGGGCTTCATGGCATCTCCATAGCGGGATTGAACCCGTATTGTCCCGGCTGGCTGATGCGGGCGCCAGCGCGCCGTCTGCGGACACCATGCCAGCCGCCGGACGCGGACTGGCCTGCTGGCGTGTCTGGGGATGCGCGTACTCGCGGGCCCCCCATGCCCTGCGGGTCGGCAATGAGGACGCGGTCGGGTGCTGCGACTGCGGGGTGCGGCAGTGCGGTGCATGGAGTGCATGCGGCCAGCGCCTGCTGCATCCGCAACGATCGACGCTGGCATCGTGCGCAATCTCTGCGAAGATCATCGACGGATTTTGCCGAGTGAGTGCGTCGATGAAGTATCTGCTGGGCGGCCTGCTGGCCGCTGTCCTGGGCCTGGCTTCCACCGCGGGCGTGGCCGCTCCGACCCGGGCGGACGCGCGCTTCCATGCGATCTACTCGCAGGAGTGGGCGTGGCGTACCGGGCAGAGCGGCATCCGCAGTTCGGGCGAGGCGCAGCCGGGCGAGGGCCGCCTCGACGCGGTGGATCCGGCTTCGCAGCAGGCTCGGCTGGACAAGTGGAAGCAGGTGCTGCGCCAGCTCGACGCCATCGACGTGTCCGCGCTCTCGCCGCCGGCACGGGTGAACTACGCGGTATACCGCGCGCAGATCGCCAACCTGCTCGCCGCGCAGCAGTTCAAGACCTGGCAGATGCCGTTCAACAGCGACTCCTCGTTCTGGGGCGACATCGGCTACGAGCTGCACGGCGACCAGCTGCGTACACGTGCCGACTACCAGCGCTATCTCGACCGCCTGGGCCAGATTCCCGCCTACTTCGACCAGCAGATCGCCAACATGCGCGCGGGCCTGAAGCGCGGCTTCAGCGTGCCGCGCGCGGTGCTGGACGGGCGTGACGTGTCGATCGCCGCGGTGGCGAATCTGGCCGATCCCACCGACAGCAGCTTCTACGCACCGTTCAAGCAGCTGCCGGACAGTTTCAGCGCGGAGCAGGTGCAGGCGCTGCAGGGCGAGGCGCTGCGCCGCGTGCGCGATGACGTGATCCCCGCCTACCAGCAGCTGCTCGACTTCTTCCGCAACGAGTACGTGCCGCAGGCGCGCACCACGCTGGCCGCCGAAGCGCTGCCGGACGGCAAGGCGTTCTACCGCCAGCAGATCCGCGAATACACCACGCTCGACCTCGACCCGGAGGCCATCCATCAGGTCGGCGTGGAGCAGGTGGCGAAGATCCACGCGCAGATGCTGCAGACGATGCGCGAGACCGGCTTCAAGGGCAGCTTTCCGGAGTTCCTGCACTTCCTGCGCACCGACCCGCAGTTCTACGCCAGGACGCCCGAGGAGCTGCTGATGCGCACGGCCTGGGTGGCCAAGCAGGTGGACGCCCAGCTCGGCAAGTTCTTCGGCCGGCTGCCGCGGCAGCGCTTCGCCATCGTGCCGGTGCCGGCGGACATCGCGCCGTACTACACCTCCGGCCGCGGCGGCGCCGATGCCTATCTGGTCAACACCTACGACCTGCCGTCGCGCCCGCTGTACAACATGCCGGCGCTGACCCTGCACGAATCGGCGCCCGGCCACGCGCTGCAGCTGGCGCTGGCCGCCGAGCAGCGCGGCCAGCCGGCGTTCCGCCGCAACAGCTACATCTCGGCTTACGGCGAGGGCTGGGGGCTGTATGCCGAATACCTCGGCAACGAGATGGGCATCTACACCACGCCCTACCAGCGCTTCGGCTACCTCACCTACCAGATGTGGCGCGCGGCCCGGCTGGTGGTCGACACCGGCATCCACCACGGCGGCTGGACGCGCCAGCAGGCGATCGACTACCTCACGCAGAACACCGCGCTGTCGGATCGCGAGATCGCCAACGAGGTCGACCGCTACATCAGCTGGCCGGGCCAGGCGCTGTCCTACGAGATCGGCTACCTGAAGATTCTCGAGCTGCGCCACAAGGCCGAGCAGGCTTTGGGCGAGCGGTTCGACCTGCGCGCCTTCCACGACACCGTGCTGCAGCTCGGTTCGGTGCCGCTGCCGGTGCTGCAGCAGCGCATCGACCGCTTCATCGCCGACGGTGGGGCGGAGCCGGATTTTGGCGACTGCCCGCCATCCAAGGCGCCGAACTGATTGTTCTTTTCGGTG